>JAGLDB010000216.1 GCA_023145935.1 Candidatus Sabulitectum sp.
ATTTCTGAACATCAACAAGCCTTTTTCCCTGAGGGTGTTTTTCACCCAGAAGGTATGGAACAAGAGGCTGCATACCCGCAGGCGTGAACAGAATGGTTGAATCGTTCTCCGGTATTATTGAAGCACCTGGAATTCTTTTGTGCCCCTTACTCTCAAAAAACTTTATGTACAGGTCAACTAGTTCTCGCTCAGTCATTTAAAATTCCTTCTGGTAGATTCTGTATCGTTTGTAAAGGTCGGCATTCATCTGTTTTTCCAGAATGGCTCTCATTTCGCGGTTATTCTCCAATATCCAGGAGAGTTCACCTCTGGCCATACCAATTGTTGTGCTGTTCTTGATCAATCTATCTATAACCAGAGCCTCAAGACCCTTGTTTCTGTGTTCTTTCTTAACACCCATCAAAAGCACTCTCACCCGGTCGATATCAACTTTAAAAGGTGGTACTTTCAGTGCCAGAACTGAGGGTATTGCTCTTCCGTTCCCTTTTTTAAAAGCAATATTTGCGTCAGGCAGCCCAACTCCAAAGGCAACAACTTCCCCGTCCAGTTCCACAATGGGAGTAAGTTCCGGTGTAATGAGCATTTTCAATTCATCCACCATTGTAGCGAACTCTCTGGAAGACATGGGCACAAAACCCCAGTTTTCTCCCCAGCACTCATTGTAAACATCCATGATCTTTCGCATGTCATTGCTAAGATCCTTGAGATTGATTCCACGGACAGTCCAGTTACCCCGTTTCTCCACCATCTTCGCAATACGGAAAAGCTTCTTGAACCTCTCACTGTCTCCATCAAGCCAGTAGGCAAGAAGATCCATGAGTTTGCTGTAACCCGCTGCTTCCACAAGCCCACCCAGCCACTTGGGGTTGTGGAGCATCATGAGCATGGGGTCTGTATCAAACCCGTCAACAAGCAGACCGCATTCCTCGTTTGTAGAAAGGTTGAAAGGGCCGCGAAGGCTTTCCATTCCCTGCTGCTTCACATAATCTTCAGCAGTTTTAAGAAGAAGAGCAGCAAGTTCAGTGTCATTCTCGCATTCAAGGAAACCGAAGAAACCTGTCTTCTCGTTGTGATATTCGTTGTGGGTTCTGTTAACACAGGCACTGATTCTGCCCACAACTTTGCTGTTGCTATCCCTTGCTACATAGAACTCAACCTCTGCATGCTCATGAAACGGATGTTTTTTGCTCATAAGCTGCCGAACATTCATCAGCAGAGGAGGCACCCAGTGCGGATCATCTTTGTTGATCCTGAAAGGCAGCATAAGAAATTCTTTAGTTGTTTTTCGATTGCTTACTATCTCTATGGTGAACTTCATTCTACCCGCCGATCAGATCATGCTTGCGACCAATCTTCTTGAAAACATCCAGTGCCCGGTCAATCATATCGTCTGTGTGACTGGCCATGAAACTTGTGCGAAGCATTGCTGCCCCTGGCTCTACTGCTGGCGAAATTACAGGATTCGTGAATACACCGTTATCGAACATGTCTTTCCAGAATCTGAAACAGTCCAGATCTTCACCAACATGTATAGGAATAATGGGAGCCTCACTCTGGCCAATGTTGAAACCTAGATCTGACAATCCGTCTCTGCATCTTTTCGTAGCACTGTGAACCTTTGTTAACAGTTCAGGCTCTTGCTCCAGCACATCAATAGAGGCAATAACTGTTGCAACAGAAGCAGGTGGCAGACTTGCGCTGAATATGTTTGTTCTTGCATTGTGACGAATGTAGCTTATCACCCTGGCGTCTCCTGCTGCAAAGCCTCCTACACAGGCAAACGATTTGCTGAAGGTACCAACGGTAAGGTCGACCCTGTGATGACATCCCTGGAATTCAGCCGTTCCCATGCCTGTGGCACCCATGGAGCCCACCCCGTGGGCATCGTCAACAAGCAGGCGTACCTCAAATTCTTCAGCCAGGTCAGCAAGACCATTGATGTCTGCCAGGTCACCTCCCATGCTGAACACACCATCGGTAATTATCAGACCGGACTCTCCCCTGTACTTTTCCAGAATGTGTCTTAGGTGATCAAGATCCTTGTGCTTGAATTTAACCACCTTTGCATAGCCCAGTCTAGAGCCGTCTATTATTGAAGCGTGGTTCTCGCGGTCAAGGTAGAGAATGTCACCTCTCTGTCCCAAAGAACTTATAGCACCCAGGTTGGCTTGAAAACCGGTACTGAATGTAAGACAGGCTTCTTTTTTTAAAAATTTTGCCAGACGGTCTTCCAGTTCCAGATGTATGTCCAGTGTTCCATTCATGAACCTGCTGCCGGTGCACCCGGTTCCGTACTTTGTTATGGCCTCGCGGGATTTCTCCATGACATAGGGGTTGTCAGTAAGTCCCAGATAGTTGTTGGATCCAAGCATGATCAGGCTGTGCCCGCCGATTTCCATTTCCGCACCCACATGACCCTGAAGCGGAACAAAGTACGGATAGAGACCCATTGCTTTTACTTTTTCCGGTCTATCGTAATCAAAACACTTCTGAAATATGTCCATGGAATCACCCGTCATTTTTTTTCTGGTACACCAGAAGTTGAAAAAGTTAATGTGATATGCTGTATGAATCTAACAACAAACCTTTCAAAATCAAACAGGAATTGGCATATTCCTGCCTTGGAAGAAAGGGTTAACTTTGAAAATTTTTCTTACAGGAGCTTCCGGTTTTGTGGGCAGGAACCTTGCAAAAAGGCTTATTGAGAATGGACATACTGTAACTGCATGTGTGCGTACTACTTCAGACACAAGCTTCATTCCCGATGAATGCCGGATCGTCACCGCGGATCTAATGTCACCGGAGAGCATTTCCAGTCATTTGAACGATATTGAGGTAATCTATCATGTAGCAGGTGCAGTGAAGGCCCGCTCCGGGGAAGACTTTGACCGGATCAATGCGGGACTTACAGCGGCACTGGTAAATGCCGCAAAGATTCAAAGCCCTAAAGCACTGTTCATTCTTGCTTCAAGCCAGGCGGCGTCAGGCCCCGGCGACTATGGTCCTCAGTCTTCCTATGGAAGAAGCAAGCTTCTTGCAGAACAGGTTGTAACCGGCCTGTCCCGATATATCATCGTCAGGTCTCCTGCGGCATTGGGTCCAGACGACAGTGAAACACAATCATTCTATGCATGGGCCCGACGGGGAATCACTGTTACTCTCGGCAATAATGACGTAAAGTTCTGCATCATATCTATCTCAGATCTCTCATCCTTCATGACCATGCTTGCAGATTCACCTGCAGCCGTGGGAAAAGTTCTGCAACCTTCTCTTCCGGAGCTGATCACCTGGAAGAGAATACACAAGGCAATGGAGAAGGCCACAGGCAGAAGAATACTGAGAATACCAGTGCCTTCATTCCTTGTTTACACCATAGGTTTTCTTGCGGAGACCATGGCAACCTTAACAGGAAGCCGTCTGCTGTTAGACCGGGAAAAAGCCCGTGACATAACATCTTCAGAATGGCTCTGCAAACAGCATGAAGTTGAAAAGATCACCGGCTGGAAACCGGAGCTGTCCTTTGAAGAGACCATCCAGAAAGCTGTTCAGACTCCTAAGCAGCAGTGACAAGAGTGTCAAATATTCGGGATCAACTGTACAGCCCAGCATTAACAGTATAGTCTATTGACACT
>JAGLDB010000217.1 GCA_023145935.1 Candidatus Sabulitectum sp.
GTAACGCATGGGATCCGGATCGAAGTGATCAAGATAGTCTCCCATGCCGATTCCAGTACTCCGGCTTGTGGAAAATTTTTGTCCCGAGATGTTAAGATATTCGTTGGCAGGTACATTCCATGGCAGTATAAAGTCTCCCAGCCCGTGCAGAAGTGAGGGTTCAATAATGCAGTGAAAAACGATGTTGTCCTTGCCTATGAACTGGACAAGTCGAGTGTCCGGGTCCTGCCAGTACTTCTTCCACTCTTCCGTGCCTTTCCCTGCTTTTCTGAAATACTCTTTCGTACTGCTTATGTATCCCAGTACAGCTTCAAACCAGACATACAAAACCTTACCCTCTGCTTCTTCCAGAGGAACTGGAACACCCCATGCAAGATCTCTGGTTATTGCTCTTTCACGAAGGCCATCACCCAGCCAGCTGTAGCAGTACTTAAGCACATTGGTCTTCCAGTCAGACTGACCTCCAAGCCACCCTTCAAGCCACTTCTGAAAATGGTCCAGAAGCAAAAACCAGTGCTTTGTCTCTCTGGTTTCGGGAGATGCACCGCAGATCCCGCATTTGGGATCAATAAGCTCAAAAGCCTCAGTCCATGTTCCACAGCTCTCGCACTGATCACCCCGGGCATCTTCTGAACCGCACTTGGGGCAGGTACCGCTTATGTACCTGTCAGGAAGGTATCGTTTGCAATCCGGACAGTAAAGCTGCTTCATGTCTTTCGGAACAATGTGTCCTTTTTCCAGCAGATCAAGGAAAACACTCTGGGCAAATTCCATGTGCTCCGGAAGGGTAGTCCTTGAGAAGTTATCGAAGCTTATCCCGAATCTTCTGAAATCTTCAGTGATGATCGAGTGGTACTTGTCCACTACTTCCATAGGGGTTATTCCCATTTTCTCCGCAGCTATTGTTATGGGAACTCCATGTTCATCCGTCCCAGAGCAGAAGAGAATATCATGACCGCTCATCCGCATGTACCTCACATAGATATCTGCAGGGAGATAGGCTCCTGCAAGGTGTCCCAGATGCTTGGGTCCGTTTGCATAGGGAAGCGCGCTTGTTACCATGTATCGGGACATCAACTGTTCCTCACTTCTTTTTTGTCATTCCGTCTTCTGTATCTCGGACGGTTTCTACCCCTGCTCCTCTTCTCCGATTTCTCCGACTTTTCTTTCGCTTCTGCTGGTGAAGCCTTTGCTTTTTCGACTGGTTTAACCACTGGTTTTTTCTGACTCTGCTTTGGATTTACTCGCAAAGTGGAACTGCTGGCGATTTTTCCTGTCTCTGAAGCGTTTTCCGGCAGAGTGGACATTGCGCGTCTTCTGTGAAAATCTTCAATGGGAAGAATTTCCTCATCGCCTTTTTCTTCCCACTGGAGAGTTACTGTTTCCTTAAAAATATTAACTTTTTTGACACAGGTGGGCAAACCATTAACTTTCAAATTTATCCCCACTCTGGGGTATGTCTTTGAAGCCTTGTGGTAAAACTCCGTTTCATACTCCAGGCAGCACATTAGGCGACTGCATGCTCCGGAGATCTTACTGGGGTTAGGGGACAAATGCTGATCCCTAACCGATTTTAAAGTTACCGACTTGAATTCATTGAGAAAACCTGCACAGCAGAGCTGTCTGCCGCATATTCCAACACCATCTTTATACTTGGCATCATCTCTGACGCCGATCTGACGCATCTCGATCCTTGCCCTGAATGCAGATGCCATGTCTCGAACAAGACCCCTGAAATCCGTCCTCTGGTCTGCGGTAAAAAAGATTCTGATTCTGTTTCTGTCCAGTTGCGATTCACATTCTGAAAGGAACATATCAAGATTACGAACCTTGATCCGTGTTTCACAATGGAGAAGAACCTCTTTTTCAAACTCACGATTTGCTATGAATTTTTCCATATCAGTATCTGTTGACAGCCGGAGGAAATTGCCTTCAATACGATCTGCATTCACTTCAGACAGAGGCAACTTGGCAACAACCCTGCCCATATCTTCGCCGCGATCCACAGAAACAACAACCATATCTCCCATATCCACAGGTTTTCTGGTTCTGTTTGCAAACATCAGCAGCCGTCTTGATTTAAAAGCAAGCTGAAGTATTTCAATTGGTTGACTCTCCATATTGAGAACATCCTCAATTACCACTTTAATGCCCCCCCCCTCTGGAACCCACTACTGCAGTTGAGAATGCCATTGACGGCGATACATTAGCTCTCATTCTCTGTTCGCACAGCAGAAAAAGTTTTTCCATACGCCGATAACTTTCATCATCAGCTCCCACCACACCAGGTACGGTTTCCCTGGCCAGAGGTCTGGCTCCGGCAATTGCTCTTCGCATATCATGGATCAGCGAAGTCATTTCACCGCAAAGCACAAGAATTCCTTCCCTGCCCATTTTTCTTGACATAACATCCATCTCTGTGGCGAGCTCCATATCTCCAAGTGATCTATTAAAGATCAATTTCAGAACGTCCTCTGCTTTACTCTTTTCTTTTGCTTTCTTTCTGCTGAGTTCAAGAGCGTAACCGGGGCTTCCATCAGAAAGCAGCGCCAGCCTTGATGCGGTTTCAGCCGATACTCCAACTCTTTCCATTAGCAATTCTTTCACCACGGAGGTTGTAAGCCTTCCGAATCTTACTGTATGCGACCGTGATCTAACCGTTGGCAGCAACCCTGACACTCTGGAGGTGATAAGAATTAAAAGGGCACCGTCCGGCGGCTCCTCAAGGGTTTTCAGAATGGCATTTGCAGCCTCTCTTCTAAGTCTGTGAGCATCATATATAATTTCCACATACCCGTATCCTTCAAAAGATTTCCTGGATAACCGGTGACTCATCTCCCGCATCTGATCAATGGAAATATAGGTATTCCCCTGGAAGCGAAGCGGAGTTATTCCATCTTCAACTCTTGCATTAATAAGATCAACAACTTCTTCACCCTTTGTTGTCTTCATCTTTGGAAGTGTTATTCTTACATCGGGATGTACCATGCTGTCTATCTGTCTGCATTGTTTACATTCACCGCAAAAACCCTTTTCCTGCTCCTGACAGATCCTGGCTTTTGCCAGATCGAGAGCTGCGGTCAATCTTCCGCTTCCGTCTGGTCCTGCGAGAATATAGGCATGAGCCAGTCGATTACTGTTAACCGCAGACACCAGTATCTTCTTTGCCTGATGTTGACCTTTAAGCTTGGAAAACAGGTTCATTATTACTCCAGATACTCAAGCGGGTTAACCGGTTGACCGGCACGGCGTATTTCAAGATAACAACCGGATCTTCCTCCTGGCAGAGGACCTGTCATGCCCAGGAAAGATCCCTGATCTACAGTTTCGCCCCTGCTCACCTCAAGACTTCCCAGATGAGCATAAACACTGTAGTAACCATCCAGGTGATCCAGAATTACCATTCTTCCCATAGTAAGATACTCTCTTGCATAAAGAACGATACCGGGGCCTATAGTTGAAACTCTGGCGGAGTTCCCGGCAACTGCAATTGCTATACCGTCACTGACAGTTTCTGTACCATACACTGGATCCCTGTCCAAGCCGAATCCTCTTACTAC
>JAGLDB010000218.1 GCA_023145935.1 Candidatus Sabulitectum sp.
CTTCACCATCATGGCAACCTGCTGCAACGATGTTATGCCATCCGCCTTCATTCTGTGTAATATCACAGATGGTTACACCAGATGCGCCCCAGAGACTGTCTGTGACAGTGTGCTTCTCCCACCCTGTTTGCATGTTCCTATACAAATAAACAGCACTCTCATCAAAACTGCAAACGGCAATATCAGGATAATTGTCATTGTCAATGTTTCCAAAACGAATACACATAGGATGAGAAATATCTGAATCAATCACATGGGTCTCAAATTCAGTGTACCAGGTAATACACTCCAGATAGGTTATCTGACTGTTGTTGCTCTCCGCAAGAACAATATCAAGATCACCGTCCAGATCAACATCTGCCACATCAATAGACTCGATACCGGGAAAACTGCAGGGGATCTGATATGGGCTCCAGTACACAGTATCCGGTTGAACGGAAGCCTTAAAAATGAAAAGATTACCAGTATCGGATTCTGTAACCAGAAGTTGAACCTGCCCGTTGTTCACCATTGGAATTATCTCTCCGGGTCCGTTGATTTCAGCAATGGGATGGGGTATCCAGAGGAACTCTGATGAATCCGATTCAAACCAGAACAACGAATCCTCGTAGAAAGCTGTTGCAATCACATCCATGAAGCCGTCGTTGTTCACATCAAGAGCCCAGGCACAATTGGCACCGTCAAATTGGGCTGTAATTTCAATAAGGGTCCAAGACTCTCCGTTACCGTTGTTTCTGTACCACGCAACAAGATCATCAGACCATGAAGTAACAAGCAGGTCTGTATGCGTATCAGAATCCATGTTCACTGCCACCACTGAGTATGGAGCACCAGCGTAAGCATCTATGATGTGTTCAGGAAGATTCTCTGCATAATCGAGTTTGACACTGCCTTCAGTTGAAAACCAGTTCATACTCTCGGAAGAAAAGAAATAATCATTCCATGAAGAAACCGGAGTTTCTTCTCCAGGGCCTCCCTGCCATGTAGACTGGACTTCATTGAATGATCCAGAGAAATTCAAAACGAGAATTAGAATGCACCCGGCTACTACCATCAAAATCCCTCCTATTTTGCGGTGTATTTTTGCCATATTCTATGATAATATGCCATGGGGGGGGGTAGTCAAGACAAGAGACTGGTGATGAATCGGGGCCGTAAATGCGGCCCCTTTTTCAGATACCTATACCGATCTCGCCTGTAACCACCATGACATCTGAACCGATCCATCCCGCCGAAAGAAGGAATTCAGCTTTGTTGATAATGGGGATGAAATCAACGGGAAATTCACTTCCCAAACCAATTGATAAGAGAGACTCCCAGCTGCCTTCAGTATATCTCTGGTAGTATTCTCCCATGCTGTAATCCCTCATTATGTATGCGGAACCGGCAGTTACTCTTGCAATGAAAGGAGCCTGGGGGTGTATCAGATAATCAACACCGGCTTCCAGTGTCCAGACCCTGCCTTCTCCATCGAAAGCCAATACTGGAACAGATGCTTCAGATGAGCCGAAGCCACATCTGATCATCGCATCAAACTGTGAGGAGAGTTCCAGACTGGAACCAAATTTGGTCATCTGAAAATGGTCGGCCAGAAACGGAATTGAATCTTCGACGATCTCCGTTCGCGAAAAGGATATCTCGAAACTTCCTGGAAATGCGAAGGCAAGTGAAACTATACACAGAAGAAGAAGATACTTAAACATGCTACTCTCCTCCTGTTCCGGTAAAAGTATCGGAAGAAACAGTCAGACCTGCGCCAATGGAAAAGAACCAGTGGTCGAAGTCTTCTGTTCTTAGCCCAAGGTTGAACAGACCATAATTTCCTGTTGGAATAACAATACCAAGCGAGCCAAGAAACAAACTTTCATTGTACTCGGTATCTCCACACCCATCAACATCAGCTCCGGCCATGCTGTACTCTGCCGTTCTCTTCACAACACCGGCTGCTGCTTCCAGAGAAAAGGGACCCATACACCTTTCTGCACCGATCTGATAGCCGAGACGACTTTCTGAATAGTTTTCAAACCAGTTGTATTCCTCGTATTCATAAAACTCCGGAGGCGTTGATGAAGGGTTGAAATTCGATAATTTCCAGAATGGAATCGCAGCAAATACGGTCCAGTTCTCAGAAACATCAATACCGGCTCTGAACTCACAGAAAACTGCCGGTCCATGGGTCTGGGGAGTTCCCGGAACAACTAATCCGCCAATTGCTTCCACGGTGAATGTGGAACACAGAGCAGTAAGATAAATGAGTACTGCAGCCATAACATTCCTTTCTTTCTATAATTCATGATGTTAATATTCAATAAATGCAGCATGTATGCAATACCTGACTCTGTGTTAATTGTAAAACCAAATCAGACGAGAAAGAACAAACCACGGAAAATGATGTATGTTTAAAACAACCAAGAAGGAAAAGGTGCAAATTGCTGCTGATCTTTATTTCGCTGATCTCAAGCCCGGTCTGGCCGGATACAATACCGGAGCTCCATCTTGATTTTGAACAGAGCCAGTGGGAATATGCCTGTGATAATTACTGGGCTGACATATACATACCCGCCCAGCTCACATTTGATGGGTTTTTATATGACTGTCAGTTCCGTATCAGGGGAGCATCCAGCAGAAGCTACCCCAAAAAATCAATCAAAGTAGAGCTGGTTGAGGGCATTTACATATTTGGCCATGATGAGTTAAATCTTAATGCTGAGTATCTTGACTGGACAAAACTGAGGGAGTGCCTTTCCTACATGTACCTCGATCATATCGGACAGATAGTGCCTGAAGTACATCTGGTTGAAGTGGTTTTTAACGGAGAGACACAAGGAGCATACCTGTCTGTGGAAGATGTTGATTCAGATTTTCTGTTGAACACAGATCTGCCGGATGATGCGGTGATATATAAGTGTGCTGACCGCTACACCACTCTTGACCGGGTGGATGAGCTGGAGCCGTACACAAAAAAGACTCATGAATTTCAGCCATGGGATGATTTCCTGCTGCTGCTTTACTGGCTCAGGCTCTGTCCTGAAGAAATTTTCCGTGAACAGCTCCAGGAAAGATTCCACTATTCCGACCTGCTTTCATCTGTTGCTGCAAATGTGCTTCTCGGTAATGGCAGTACCTATTATCACAACTACCTGCTTCTTCTGGATGAAACAGGTGGAACAGGTCGCTGGCGCTACATGGCCTGGGATATGGATAGAACCTGGTGGAAGTACGGCCCTGAGTTCTCTTACCACAAGAACTCAAGCAACAACGGGAACAGACGCAATACCCTGATATGGCGCATGTGGTGCAATGCAACCATTAGAGATGAGCTCTTCGCAGAGATGCAGAGACAGTATCCGCTTATTCTGGATTTCTCCAGCGACAATACGATTGACTCTCTTGCCGGCCTGATCGCCCCTCTTGTGGAAGTTGACCCCTTCAGGGATTACACAATGGATCAGTTCTGGAACGAAATAGAGAATCTGGATAACTGGCCTGAAGCAAAATACTCAAATGTGCAGAATCAGATCAACCAGTGGCCGCTTCCATTCAGGATCAGAATAGGCGA
>JAGLDB010000219.1 GCA_023145935.1 Candidatus Sabulitectum sp.
AAGCCGGTGTTTCCTTTAAAAGGGCTGGTGCATTCGAGATCGCTTACATGCCCGGTGGCCTTCACCTGATAAAGCCATCTACATACATGAACGAGAGTGGCAGGGCGGTTGGAGCGATACTGACCGCAAGACAGAAGGATCCCGAGAATATGCTTCTGATCTGCGACGATGTTAACCTTTCTCTGGGTACTCTGCGGCTTCGCAGGAACGGCTCCGCCGGTGGCCAGAATGGTCTGAAAGACACCATCGAGGTACTGAAAACTCAAGATTTTCCACGGCTTAGACTTGGAATAGGGCCAAAGCCAGGCAGAATGGATCTTGCGAAATTCGTTCTGAAGAAAGTGCCTAAGCAACAGCAGGAAATTGCCTCCGTCATGGCTCACAGGGCAGCTGATTGTGCCATGGAAGTGGTAAAGAACGGAATTGATTCGGCGCAGTCTATCTACAACGGCGCCCTGGAGTAATCAAGCAGCCAGAGATTGTGTTTCAGATAATTCAGGCGTTACCAATCATCATTACTCAAGGATCAGATCAAAGATTTGACTTATTTCGGCCATTGCAAAATGAGGCTCTTCTAAAGAAAATTCTCCGAGCTTCTCTGCATTATCGATTGCAATATTCAGATTTGGCTTCAATCTTTTATAGATATCGTTATTAGATTTGTAATACTTCTCTGTTTTCTCGTAGTTTTTCAGAATTTGATGCTTTCGCAATTCATTTTCGACTTTGTCGCATCTAGGGAATATCCTGGAAGTCTCCTTCAAGTGCAGTAGAAACCAGAATTCCAGGCAGGGATTGTTCACAAAAACTCTAACATTCTTTATTTTCTTCAATTCCCTGATATATTCCAGGAATCTATCCATCTGGCCATCATGTCGAATGGCATCCAAATCAACGATCCAGAAGACCATGTGGTATTCTTCCGCATTGCTGCGTATCAGCTTATCCAGATCAGCAAGTCTCTTCTTTTTGGGAATTTCCGGCGTTATATCAATTCTCGGCAATCGATCTTTCTCATGTTCTTTCAGTAAATCCAGGTACCACTTCTCAGTTTCTCCATCTACAATAATGGAATACACTTTCCGGAAGCTCCTTCTTCGTCTTTTACTCCCCATTATCCATCCCGATGTAGTAATCACTCAGGTTAGGGAATGCACCAAGTTTGCCGAATTTATATGCATTGAAAATTGAGCTGGTGTTTCTGACAACAGAAGAGCCAAAATCAGTAAGATTATACAAATCTGTTGAATCGTCTTCCTTCTTCTCTGTGAACCAGATTACATCGTTTCTTAATATCTCTTTCTCCATGAGTAACTCACGCATATGAGTTGTTGCTATCAGTTGTGACTTTGTAGAATTCATTAAAAAAGTCAGTAGAAAATGTTTTACAAGATCCGGATGAAGAGATGATTCAAATTCATCAATTAGCACTACAGTTTCTTCACCCAGGAACGCTGCCAAAATACCACCCAGCTCATAGTAGCGTTTTGTACCGGCAGACTCACTTTCAATCGGCAATAAGTAATTCTCACTTTTAACTGTGTGCTGCATCATTGTACTTCTTATCTGCAGTTTGCCACTTTCCTTTATTCTTTCCATCTCAGATACAGGAAACAATGGAGTCTGACCAATGGCATCAATAACTTTATCACTAACATCCACCTGGTCTTTCTTGTATTGGATATCTGATATTCCAAAATCTGCTTTTCCGAGAATTGCAAGTAGGTTTTCTTTCTTCTTTTTATCCTCTTCAAATTGTTTAAAAAGAAATACTGCCAATTTAGTCTCTGGAGTAATAACCGGTTTTAAAACTGATTTGAACCAGCTTGCCACATCATGCAATTCCTGCAAGGCCATATTGGTTTTTAAAAAGCCACCAATCACCGTATTATTCGGAAGTGTATTTCCAATTAACGCTTTCCTGCTCTCACTTGTTGCGTCTATTTTAGAACCAAACTCAATATCTACCAGCTGTTTATCCGGGTCAGTGACCCTGTTAAAAACCAGAGCTTTGTTTGGTGCGTAGTAATACAAGGATTCTCGAACAATATATTTCCTGTTAAGTTGCACATTATAGAGATATTTGACTCTATTAGATACGAATTCAAGAGTGAACACCGTGTTTTCATCTCTGCTTACATCATTAAACAGAAATGGTTCAAAATCAAATTTGCTGGTCTTTTTATGAAAGGGATTTATCATAATATTCTTCAAGAAATCAAGAGCTTCTAAAACTGTTGTCTTCCCGGAAGCATTCGCTCCGTATATTATTCCGAGCTTCAGCAATCGCATCTTCTTTACACTGTGTATCACATAGTGCTTCTCCATATCCTCTGATTTGGAAGCTTCGAAAGATAGAGTAATTTCGTCTTTGATCGATTTGTAGTTTTTAATCGAAAAATTGATAATCATGATAGTTCTCTCTCCTATTTTGCATGCCTTCTGCATAAATAGGACTAAATCTTGTTTATGTCAAGTGTATTACGATTCTTGAATTAGAATTGACCCATGTTCCTAAGATCATACAAATCATGAAAGCATCCAGGAAGTTTGTATGGAATCCTTCAACATAAGCAACAATGATATCATGGTCGACAAGGGAGCGCAAAATTCGTTACCCTCAGATCTACCACCTTGAAAACTTCTTGTATGGCATTAACTTCCACTTGTGGTAAAAAGCCGAGAGTACTGTTGAAACGGAAACAGAAACTCTCGGCACAAGGTCAATGATACTTTACTGCATTGCAGATATCAGTCCGAACAGGGCAAATCCGGTGGCTACAGCGTCGCTGCCATTCATAGACATTTCGCCGGAGCTCTAGTGCTCTGTATACCCTAAAGCTTCGCATCCTGCTGGCTCTTCAGAGCACCAGGGTAATCCCCAAACTGCGTTTCAGCAACGAAACACTTAAACCTTCAAGCAGGGTGTGCCAACTTCTCTGCTTTAAGATCTACTGCTTTAATAATTTCCTGAATAGCATCAACCTCTGCTTGATCGAAATAGGCTTCTCCGCATTGAGAACACACCCAGGCTGGAACTTTATCGAGACTGATGTGAATATCCTTGCGATCGATATGCAAAGGTGCTGTTCCTTGAATCATATCACCCTGACAATACATACATTTCATTTTTCAGTCCTTGTCCTATACTCATCGGTCCAAAGTGCTTCATTAGGAATATAAGCTGTTATCACAGCTAAGTAATCATCCTTGGGAGCACACACTATATGAATTGGTCTTTCTTTCTCCGCTCTGCCCAGTATCAAACAGCTGCTACCTCGAACATCTTCGGGATAGTATTCCAGAATTTCTCCTGTTTCAATTGCCTTCCGAACATCAGAAGTTGTAATCATCCGATCAGGTCTGGACATTTGCTTAACCGCATGCGGTAAAAATAATATACGCTGGGAAGCCAGTTTCACTACCAATTGATGGAACTTCCGCTCTGTATTTCTACTCAAATTCTCAGGAATGATCTCTCTCCTTCAAGAAGAAACTGAGCACCGGGAGTTCCGCAAAACATCACTCCCGGTACAAGGTCAATGAT
>JAGLDB010000022.1 GCA_023145935.1 Candidatus Sabulitectum sp.
GCAAAGCTTTGCATAACGTCCCTTGGGGCGTACAATCAGTTTTTGTCTTTTGTTTTTCTTTGGCTTACAGATACCCCGCCGCTTGCTGCGGTCGGAGTATCATTCCGCTGGCCGTTAAAGCCATGCTGGAGATCGGTATTGATATTTCCGATTACTTCAGCAAAACCGTTGCGAGCTGGATGAGAAAGACTTTGACTATGTGGTAACAGTCTGCGACAATGCCCACGAGACCTGCCCCTACTTCCCGGCGGGCAGGGTAAAAAGGAATATAGAACCCTGGCCCGGTGTGCTTGAAACACTGATTGTTCCGCCATGAGCTTCGATAATGTGTTTGGTAATGGCAAGACCGAGGCCTGTGCCTCCCATTTTTCTGGATCTGGAGCGGTCCACCACGAAGAATCGGTCAAATACGCTTGTCATTGCTTCCTGTGGTATACCACAGCCGGAGTCTGAAACGGCGAAAACCGCCTGGTCCCCTTTTGTGGAAGCTCTGACCTCTATGGAGCCTGAGTCGGTGTATTTAAGAGCATTGTCTATGAGGTTAACAAAGACCTGTTCAATGCGGTATCGGTCAGCCTTGACCGTTATGTGCGCTTTTGTCTGGACCAGTGAGATGGGAATATTCTTTGCCTTTGATCTTGCAGTAAACAGGGGCATCACCGTATTGAATACTTCGGTGATGGGAAAACTCTCTATGCGAAGAAAATCTGCTGTGCTTTCTACCACACTGAGCGTTTGAATGTCAGTTACCAGTGCAATAAGCCTGTCTGTATTTCTAAGGATCACATCAAGATAGCCGCTGGCTTCACCATGAATCTCTTCCTGAAGTGTTTCTGCATAACCCTTGATGGCAGTAAGCGGGGTTCTCAGTTCGTGAGAAACATTGGTAACAAAGTTTCTCTTCATATCGGAAAGCTGAACCTCCTTTGTAACATTCCTGAATGAGAACACAAAGTCTCCTGAGCCTTCAACCTGTGCATGGGAGTATGCAACTGTTTTGTTCTTGTAATTTATCAAACCGTCCGCAGGTGCTTCTGCCAGCTGAAAGAGAGTGGTGACTTCCGAAGGTACTTCTTTTTCTGAATTCCTGATGTTGAAAAGCTTTTTGAAAGAATCATTCATAAGAAGAACAATGGATTCTTTTGAAACCACTGCAACCCCTTCGATCATTGACTGGAGAATGGCACGACTTCTGCTGTTGGATCGAGAAAGATCTTGGATAAGCTCTTCATTCCTTGCAAGTGTTTCGTTCAGAGAAGAAGCCAGGCTGTTGTGCTCCCGGGAATATCCTGGAGCTGCTCTTGCACCCAGCTCACCTCTTCGGACCCTGTCGGCAACATCCGCAAGGTTGCTCATGGGTTTAGCTATCTTTCTTGAAATGCCCCATCCACTCAGTACAGCAATTGCCATGGCTACAATCATTATGAAGAACATTTCTTTTAGAATAGGGCTTATTGCAGCAGAGTAACTGTCGAAGAACAGGCTGGTTCTTACAACGGAGACAATTGAGTCTTCCAGCACCACAGGAACTGCTGCATAGAGCATTTCCCTGCCAAGGGTCTCGCTGAATCTTATGGAATTACCGGGAATGCCATTAAAAGCTGCGATGACCTCTACGCGGGTTCTGTGATTTTCCATGCTATCAGGGTCTTTTTCACTGTCTGCAAGAACTGAGCCATCTCGACTGATGATGGTAATTCGAGTATCCATTTCAAGAGCAACCGAATTAACAAGTGAATCCAGTGTGATAAATTCAGAGCTGGCTATTCTGCTCTGGACCATGGGAACAAGTGCATAGGCTGATCTTGTGAGACCTGCAATGGCCCGGTCTCTGAAAGCTGATCTGAATGTGGTAAAAACAACAGCCGAAGCGCCCACTGTAAGAAGTATAATCACCCAGGCATATCCCCGAAGGATCGAGCTGAACAGAGAGGGGACTTGTTTGCTGATCAATCGAGCTGTCCGATCCTGTAACCAACTCCTCTTACATTCTGGACCAGGATGGAGGCTTCACCAAGTTTTTCTCTGATATTCCTGATGTGAACATCAACAGTTCTCTCAAAAACAAACTTCTCGCCACCCCAGAGAATATTCAATAATCCTGTTCTTGAGAATACCTTCCCTTTGCCTTCCAGCAGGATCCTGAGAATCTTGAACTCAGTTGAGGTCAGCTCTTTGAACTCACCGTTCACCTTGAGTCGGAAGGTCTCGGTGTCCATTTCCAGAGGGCCATAGTGAATTATGTGATTCCGCTCCCGCTTTGGGTTGTGCCGCCTGAGTACTGCCCTGACCCTTGCTACAAGTTCTCTTGGACTGAAAGGCTTTGTCACATAGTCATCAGCTCCCAGTTCAAGCCCGGTAACCCGGTCGATCTCATGTCCCAGTGCTGTGAGCATAATTACAGGAAGATCCGGAAAATTCTCCGATGCTCTCAGTCGCCGGCAGATATCGGTTCCCTGTATATCCGGAAGCATAACATCCAGAATACACAGTGCCGGGGTTTTATTCTGAGAGAGCCATTCAAAAAAAGCATTTCCGTTCTCGAAAGACACAGTTTTAAAACCTGCCCTTTTAAGATGAAGTTCTACCAGCTCTCTTATGTCATCTTCATCATCAACAACCACTATCAACTGCTTATCGGATCCAGGAGGCAGGCCTGTCTGTGTGTTCTGAGCTTTCAATCCACTCATTTTTCTTTTCTCCAGTGCCTGATGGAAAGGAATACTATGGCAGCAGCACCTGATACAACCGCAGCTACCGTGGCCCAGGCGGCACCGATCCCGCCCATGGTTGGAATAAGAATGATGTTCAGTGTGACATTAACAGCTGCAGAAAGCAGGACACACCAGAATGAATACTGTGGTTTGTTCATTGCAGCACTAACAGTTGAAAAGATGCTTCCAAAGGGTCTTACAAGAGAAAGGCCACCCAGAATAGCGAGAATCGGCCAGTTCTCAGCGTATCTGCCGTGGTATACCAGATCAATTATCTGCCTGGGAAAAACAACAAGTGCCACAACCACAGGCAACTGGATAAGCTGAACAATACCAATAGCTTTCATTGACCTTTTCAATACAGATTTTCTCAGTCCACTTGTCCAGTCCCTTGAAACTGCCGGCATAAGAACCATATTTGCAGCAGCAGAAACCATTACAACCATTGATGTGAGAGCCCGGGAGGCGCTGTAAGCAGCCACATCCCCTGGTGGAGCCAGCTTTCCCAGCATTAGAATATCAGTTCTGGTATATATAAAACCAGCAAAACTCGTGCCTAGAGAGAACACAGCAAATCCGAGAACACGCTTTAGTGCTGTTCTGTTAATTCCTGCTGATGGGTCAAATATTCGTCTGACATTCCAGGAGTTTATCAGGAAAGCTCCCATATTGGCAAGAGCAGTTGCTTTTAAAACCTGTACAGCCCCGGTGAGAGTGCCTGTATAGATAAGCCATCCCACAATTCCGCCGCGAATGAGAAACGAGACAATATCCGCCTGCATTACCTTTCCGGTACTCAATCTTGTGAGTAGAAGATTTCTTGGAATGTAGGCAAGTGAACCTGTAACAACCACCAGTGCTATCAATGGGGTGATCCTCTGAAGCGAAATATCCGGGTAAAAGGAATTGAGACTACCGCCAAAGAGCAGCATAAGACCAGAGACAACAAAGCTGAACACAAGAGTGACCAGTATGGCAGTATTAGCCGTGGCAGATGTTTGTCTGCTCTGCTTCTCGCTGCCCAGTTTAAGCAGAGCCTGAAGCACAAACCCGCCGCCGAGCAGTCCTGCGAACATTTCAATTGATCGGGCAAGAGCATAGGCGGCATAAGCATCATCAGGAAGTTGTCGGGCGATAAGTATGGATATAACACCCCACAGAGCCAGTGAGCCCTGGCTTACAAGGGCAGGAACCCCGAGACTGAGTGCCTTACTTCTTTTCAGAACCATTCTTCTGTCTGCGGAACTGGTTTTTGAAGTCTGCCTGTATGCCTTTCAGAAATGGACCCGACTCAGGTGAATCGAGAACAGACCTGAACCATGTAAGAAAAACCAGCCAGACAATACTCAGAATGAATGCGATGAACACATGAGTTAGAACCATAACGGATCTTTTGGGATATGACCTCAGAAATTCCGGAGTAGGGGGCACAATGATCTCTATGGTTGGACTTTCTTTGGATTCCTCGATCCTTAGATTCTCCAGTTCCTGACGGAGGAATAGATATACAGCAGTTCTGGTTTCAACATTTGCCACAAGAACTTCGTAATCTCTCAGATATCCCGGCATGCTATCCATGACAGGAAAGATGCTTAAGGAATCTCCAACGGTAGAGCGAACTCGAAGGGCATCTTCAAGATACCTGTACTGTGCGCTTGCCTGGGAATACACTGCACTTCTTGCAGAGAGATTACCGGAAAGTCCCGAGAGAATCGCACCTGCGGAGACCATCTGGCTCTCGATGGCAGCCATTACTTCCATCATGCTTGAAGCCTGCTGTTCCGGGAAGATCAGACCAGTTCTGGTTCTGAATTCCTCCATGGCGTTTCTGGACGCTTCAAGAGAATCAGATGCAAGAGAAAGGGCATACTCGGTATGAATACGGCTTCTTCTGGACCGGCTGGTGACCAGGGTGGACAGTTCCTCATTGGCAAAAAGAACAATATCATTGACCATTGCAGCAGCTTCTGTTCTGGTGCTGCCCTCGGCGGTGATAAAAATTATGCCTTCAGGAGAGAGAGAGACAGAAAAACGCTGACCGAATTTTTTTGTGGCTCTTTCCATGTTCAATGCTTTGTAGCGGCTAATAAGGTCGTATTTAAGGATGATCCGTTCCTGTATTCTCCGGGAACCAAGTATCTGCGTGGCCAGAGTAATATCAATTCCAGCAGGTTGCGGCATCATTCCGGCACCAAGCCCCGCCAGGCCGCCCATGGCATCTCCCAGGCCCAGCGCTCCCATGGAAGCAGAGATGGATGAGGCTGTAGACCCTGGAACAATTGCAGCTGCCCATGCACTCCATCTTGGAGCACGGGTCAGAGCCCATGCGGACGACAACACTCCCACTATGATACAGAGCACGATAATTCGCCTGGCATTCAGAACGATCTGTCTGATAACAATGCCTGTGAATTTTTCTGAAAGTACCTTATCTGCCATTAACCTACCTCGACAAGTTTATGATAACGGAAGTGATACCAACTACGGTGGCAAGAATACCGATCTCCTGTGCATGCTGGGCAACCCAGTTGTAAGGCACTTCTATCACATCACCGGGAAGCGCTTCTGTTTCCAGGGCGTTTTCTCCTGATGCGATAAGTACTCCATCCCTGGTAATTGTGGTGCCTCCCAGTCTTCCATTGTATACTTTTCCTCCAGCCCGTTCCACATACACTCTTACTGTTGCACCGGGAGAGTAGGAAATAATTCCCCTCTGATGTACAGCTCCAGCCACGTAAATATCATACCCCTGAACCACAAGTCGAAGAGTATCCCCTGCCTGTACTTCAGCATCAGAGAGTCCTCTGTCCTGAATCCAGATAGGGGAGGAACCCTGTGAAGTTATCAGAGTACTTCTGGCCAGATCCACATCTCCGGTAATGCCCCCTATTCTGTACATAAGGTCAGCTACCGTTTCACCGGCAGATGCTTCCCATGTTTCTACCTCGGGAATAGTATACGAATCATTGTAATTTCTTATACCTGGTCTAACCACATAAACCGGGGACCTCACAAGCTCGAATATCACACCTGCGCCTCCATCAACAAACGGGTCTGCCAGAGGCCGGCCGGTGTTCGGGTCAAAGTGAAGATCAACAAACACAGAATCACCTGAGGCTGTAACCATCCATCCGGTCCGTGATGAGTAGGAGGACATTCCTCCGGCAGCACTTACCAGATCACTGACTCTGTTGATGGCATAAAGGGTGTACTGTCCGGGACGGGCCACCATGCCTGTGATCCAGACCTTTACCGTCCGGGGCTGCAGAAGGCTGAGCCCTATGTTGACCCGCCGGTAATAAAGTCGCGTGAGTTGCTGAAGGGCATCCTCTGCCTGGGAGATTGTCATTCCCATAACATCCAGCTGACCCACACCTGATATCTGAATTATACCGTCACCTGAGATCTGACACGGGCTTATGGAACTGAGGCCGGAAAAAAGCATGGCTTCATTGATTCCACCCTCTACAACAAACTGAAGAACATCTCCTGCTCCAAGAATGTACTCATTCCGGTCCACTGGCTCAAAAATAGAGAAATCTGATATCCGGGTCTCGGACTGAACTGGAATCTCCTCGGTGATATCTGCGGTGACAGCCATGGATAGAATAAGAAGGAACAGCATTATTTTACCGTTTTTCTGAAGTACTCAATAGTCTCTTTCAGGCCATCCTCAAGAAGAACTTCGGGGTTCCAGTTTAGAATCCTTTTTGCAGTGGAGATATCTGGCTTTCTCACCTTTGGATCATCCACAGGTAAATCCCGGTGGGTAAGAGAACTCTCACTGTTTGCCAGTCGTATTACCTCAAGAGCGAATTCCTTAACTGTCATCTCATTCGGGTTACCAATGTTTACAGGTTCATGGTATCCGCTTTCCATAAGGGAAATGAGACCGTTCACAGTGTCTGAAACAAAACAGAAGCTTCTGGTCTGCTCCCCATTACCGAAAATGGTAAGATCTTCACCCTTAATAGCCTGGCAGACAAACGACGGAACCACTCTTCCATCGTCAGGCCTGTTCCGTGGGCCGTATGTGTTGAAGATCCTTGCTATTCTTGTATCCACTCCATGGGTTCTGTGATAGGCAAAGACCAGAGCCTCTGCATATCTCTTTGCCTCATCGTAAACACCTCTGGGGCCAACTGGATTCACATTCCCCCAGTAGCTTTCAGGCTGAGGGTGTACCAGTGGGTCTCCATAGACCTCGCTGGTGGATGCCAGAAGAAGGCCTGCATTTTTTTCTTTTGCAAGACCAAGAGCTTTATGGGTTCCAAGAGCGCCAACTTTAAGGGTCTGAATAGGGTACATAAGGTAATCTATGGGACTTGCCGGTGAAGCAAGGTGAAAGATGAAATCAATGCTTCCGGGAATGTAGATATACTCTGTGACATCGTGTTTGATGAACTTGAAGTCGCTTCTGCCAGAAAGATGCGCAATGTTGTCTGTGCTTCCTGTGATCAGATTATCAAGAGCGATCACAGAGTGTTCTTTCTCAAGCAGTCTATCACACAGATGACTTCCAATGAAACCCGCTCCTCCGGTTACAAGAATCCTCATTTACTGAATCCTTTCTGAATTCTCAAGTCTGGTTGAATACATATTTTTGTAATACTCGCGGAATTCTCCGGACTTGATCGCCTGCCACCACTTTGGATTATCACGATACCAATCCACGGTAAGAGCAATACCTGTTTGAAAATCTGTTTCCGGTTTCCAGTTCAGTTCTTTTCTAGCGCGGGAGATGTCCACAGCGTACCGGCGGTCGTGCCCCGGTCTGTCTTCTACAAATCTCACAAGCGAAGGATCGGCACCTGTGGCTTCAAGAATGGAAAAAGTAACCTTTTTGTTTGTCATTTCCTGTCCGTCACCAATGTTGTAGATACGGCCCGGCTGGCCCTTTTCGATCGCTGCAACAAGAGCGCTGCAATGATCCGTAACGAACAACCAGTCTCTTATGTTCCCGCCATCGCCGTACAGCGGTAGTCTTTCCCCTTGGAAAGCATTTGTAATAAAGAGAGGAACGAGTTTCTCCGGGTACTGGTGAGGCCCGTAATTGTTGGAAGCACGGGTAATTACAACAGGTACACCGAAAGTGGAGAAATAGCTCATTGCAAGAAGCTCGCCACCGGCTTTCGAGGCAGAATAGGGGCTTCTTGGATCCAGCGGGTCTTCTTCCCTGGACCTTCCATTCTCAACGCTTCCATACACCTCGTCTGTAGATATCTGGAGGAAGACTTTTCTTGAATCGTCTTTTTTGAATTCCTCAAGAAGAACCCTTACCCCTTCCACATCTGTTCTAACAAAAGCGGCCGGATCATCAATGGATCGGTCAACATGTGTTTCTGCTGCAAAATTAACCACCCCGCCGCAGCCGGACATGGCTTCTTGAACAGCGGCAGGATCACAGATATCACCCTTGATGAATCTGTATTTTTCCGAACCTTCGAAATCAGATAGATTTTCTCTTCTGCCTGCATAGGTAAGCTTGTCAAGCACTGTCACTGACCAATCCGGACGATGACTCATCACATACTTCACAAAATTAGTACCGATAAAACCTGCTCCTCCAGTAACAAGAAGATCCATCAGATTCCTTTCCGTATCTCAGCTGCCCGGTTGTTGGCTTCCAGAAGATTATCTATGCTGGCTCCGCAGTCAGACCACCACCCGCTGATCTCATCAGCCTGCATCTCGCCACGGTGAATATAGGCATTATTAAGGTCAGTTACCTCCAGTTCACCCCTTAGGGAAGGCTGCAACTCATTAATAATGTCAAATGCCTTATTGTCATACATATACACTCCAATGACAGCAAAGTCACTTGCGGGGTTGTCCGGCTTTTCCACAATGGAAACAACTTTGCCGTTGACAATTTCCGCCACACCGTAATCTCTGGGGTCTTTAACTCTCTTGAATAGAATTCTCGCGCCGGAGGCCTGCTGTCTGAAAGATTTAACATGACTTGCAATGGAATTCTCCAGAATGTTATCTCCAAGAATCACCACGAAACTTTCTCCTCCGATAAATGCTCTTGCCAGACCGATGGCCTGAGCAATTCCACCCTCTCCTGTCTGATATGCATAGTTCAAACTCCGGAAACCAAATTCTCTTCCATCTCCCAGCAGCTGCATGAAGCTTCCTGCGCTGTTTCCTCCGGTAACCACCATGACATCCCTGATCCCTGCGTCAGCAAGGGTTTGAAGCGGATAGTAGATCATAGGTCTGTCGTAAACCGGAAGAAGATGCTTGTTTGTAATGCTTGTGAGAGGTCTCAATCTGGTTCCAAGACCTCCTGCCAGAACAACGCCCTTCATATCAAACTCCTTATCTTACAAGTGCAAATTTCAGTAATCCCGCTTCTTTATCCAACTGGTCTATGTGCAGGAAGTAAATTCCTGATGCTGCAGGATCGCCATCATTGTTCAAACCATCCCAGGCTATATCATCGCGACCAGCGGATAGAAACTCGAAGACAAGAGAACCGTTCAGATCATAGATCCTGATCCGGGCAGGTGTATCGGGAATCCCTGCAACGCCAAGTATATCGCCATTGCCTGGCATGAACGGGTCGGGATAGACCACGGCAATTGAGCCATTACCGGAAAGACCTGACTCCAGTGCTCCCTGCCAGAAACCATGATCGGTGGCCATCCAGAGATTACCGTTATCACTGTCCACTGCAAAAGCGTAAATGTTGCCCTCTATCAACGGGCTGTTGAATGTGGTGTATTCCTCAATGGTGCCTGATGCTCTAAAGAATCTTTTCAGCCCTTCGCCGGTGGAAACCCATACACTTCCCAGAGCATCGCATTTGAGAGCGATCACTCCCATGTCAATCTCGTTGACTTCTATAACGATCCCGTCCTGGATATATGCCAGACCTGATGCTGTGCCTGCATATACCACGCCGGAACGGTCCATGGCCAGAGAAGTCACAAGGGAAGAGGGAAGACCGTCCTGAGTGGTATACGACTCTCTTACCTCTCGAAGATCGCCGTCGACATAGGCAAGACCGCCATCTGTTCCGACCCAGCAGTATCTTCCGCCGGTTGGCAGTACAGCGTTAACTTCCTTGCTTGGCAAGCCGGAGGAACCAGTGATGCTCACAAACGATGTGACGGTTGAGTCACCGGGAGTCCAGGTCAATCGACTCACTCCACTGGTTTCAGTTTCAAAAAGCGTTCTGTGGCCGAACCATACTGTGTTCTCATCCCCCTGTTCAGCACAGAACACTCTGTCATTCACAAGGCCATCGTTGCTGTCAAAGTGAATTGTGTTTGCAACGGTCCCATCCTGCCACGAAAGCCAGTCAATGCCATAGCCAACTGAAGAGACAAACACTCCGCTTCCAGACGGGCAGATGGCAAAACTCTGAGTGGCATATGTCATAAACTGTGTTACTGACTGCCACTGCCCGCCTGCAAGTACCGAAGCTCCTGCACGGTTGCTTGAAGTCCAGATACTGCCGTCAGAAAGAATAGTGCAACCTCTCAGATCATTGGATACAGGGCCGGATTCCGGAAAGGTTCTTCTCCATGAGCCACTGTCACGAAGGGTGGCCAGTCCGGCTCCTGAAAGCCTGTTGTCAGCGTATGTATTGGCCAGGACACCGCACAATATGTTGTTATACCACACAAGACCCGTAAGCGCATTTCCATGCAGGTTCGAGTGGTAACCCTGCCATACTCCGTTCTTCAGAATAAAACACTGATTTGTACAACCCACTGCAAGCCCGTCTGGTCCCCAGGCTATGGACGAAATATTTCCGCTTGGAAAGAGAAGCTCCTTCTCCCATTGCTGACCCGGTGGTTTAAAGAACAGCCCTGCAGTTGTAGCTACCCAGAGGGTATCATTCTGCCATTCCATTGCTGTAATTGAGACAGGATCGATGTTTTGAGCAACCCATGAGGTTTCTTCACCAGGGTCGGCTGATTTGGCAAGAAAGACAAGGCCGGCTGTTGTGCCAACATACAGACCTGAATCTGAAGGGGAAAGACAGGTAACATTGTCTGACGGAAGACCTCCATTGGTGGAAAGCGTGTTGAACGTTTCAAAGAAACCGAATTCTCTGATACACAAGCCCTGTGTGGTTGCTGCATAGATAACAGAATCCGCAAAAGTTTGATTGATACCCAGATTCAAGGGAAGGCCATCAATTTGATTGAAATGGGTTTTTTGTCCATCCGGGGTGAACATGTCTATTCCGCCACCGTTCATTGATACCCACAAATTTCCTGATTGATCGTAGTTCACATGGGAAACCCTGTCGTATGATAGCTTACCGGGAAATGTCCAGCCGGAATCCGCAACAAGTTCCTCCCCTGTTTCGGAGTAGTGAGAAAAGAGAAGACCACCTGAAGTGGCTGCCAGAACAACATCACCTTTGATAATAATTCCGTTGCCCCCGCCGTAATGAGGGAAGTGTTCCCACTGGGTCACTCTTCCGAAAAGGGCGGCAAAAATAAGAAAAATGCTCACAGTCTTTCCTCCCACCATTTGTAAAGCAGCTCAAGGCTTTTCTCAAGGGAATTTTCAGGGGTCCAGCCAAGAGTCTTCAGTTTAGCCGGACTGCCTATCTGGCAAAACTGATCTTCCTGGCGAAGAAGCTTCGGATCAATTGTCGTGCTGAGCCCTGCCCCGGAAATATTCGTTACAAGAGCTAGAAGATCCCCTATGGAATTCCCGTTGCCTGAACAGACATTGTATACTTCTCCGTGTTGACCGTTTGCAAGAAGAGAGGCATAGGCCATAACGACATCATCAATGTATAGATAGTCTCTTACCGCATTAAGGTTTCCCGTGCTGATCACTCCTCCGCCTGACCTGACAGAACGGATGACCCTTCTACAGAAGGATGGCAGAACAAAGTGCCCTGCCTGTCCCGGGCCGAAATGAGGGAATGAGCGTGCGATCACATTCTGAACCCCGGAGTTACTTATCAGTTTTTCTGCTTCGAGTTTACTTTCGCCGTAAGGGCTTTGGGGATCAAGCGGAGATAACTCAGTCAGTATATCTTTAGAGGGTTTGTAAACCTCTGCTGAGCTTGCAAAGAGCAGCATCGCGTCCCCGGTTACTTTCTTCAGCCAGCGAAGAACGCTTCGGGTTCCCTCATAATTAACACTCATAACCTTTTTTTTACTGGTATGCGAATGAGCAACAGAGCTGAGCCCTGCCAGATGGATAACATACCGTACCTGCCCCAGAGAGCCGGGAGGAGGGCCTGGAAGCTCCCAGGAAATTCTTCTTACCCCTTCAGGAGCCTGAAAGCCAGCATTGATATCTGTGGCAATATCTCCTTTAGCAAAATGGAAGAGCTTCATGAGCCTTTGGCCCACAAAACCCGCTGCACCTGTGACAAGGACAGGTCCATCATCAAGGGTAAAATTACCTATGACTCTGCTCAATTGATTTCTCCCAGTTGTCTGATCTCTCTTTTCAATGAAATTCCACTTGCCTGTCTTACCCTGAGGATCACATGATCTATCAGCTGCATCACATCAGAACTTGTTGCTCCACCGGTGTTCTCGATGAAATTTGCATGGACGGAGGAAACAACTGCTCCTCCTATACGGATTCCTTTTAAACCGCAATCCTCGATCAGCTTCCCCGGGGGAGGTCCGCCTTCAGGTCGGCGAAATACACTTCCGGCATTGGGTACCTGAAGCGGGAACTTCTCTCTTCTCAATTCAAGAATTTTCCGGGCTTCTCTTCGAAGGTCTGCTCGGTTTTCACCTTTATCAGAAAGCTTTAAAGTCACGCTTACAACCACAGAGTCGTCATTCTGGAATCGACTGGTTCTGTAAGCAAAACCACAGTCTCCTGCTGTAAGATAATCAATCGAGCCCCTGGCATGAACCACGGTGACCTCTTTCACCAGTTCTGATATGGAAGAACCGTAAGCACCTGCATTCATAAAAACAGCTCCACCTGCTGTGCCTGGAATACCCACTGCAAAAGCCAGACCCCCCAGACCCAGAGAGCAGGCAGCACCTGCCATAGATGGAAGGTGAGCACCGCCTCCGGCGGTAAGAATGAGCCCGTTGAATGAGAATTCTGCAAGTTTTCCCCGGAGCAGAACAACCACACCGTGCCACCCTTCCGTGGGAGCAAGAAGATTTGAGCCTTTGCCCACCACAACCCATGGAAGTGAATTCTCAGAGAGGAATCCTATTGTGTCCTGCAGCTCCTTAGCGGTGTTCACCATAACTGAAGCAGCAGGGCCGCCGATGCCCCATGTTGTGTATTCAGCCAGCTCTATAACACGAAACCTGTCAGGGGCGATCTTCATTGCCTTATCAAAGATCATTTTCGGTAATCACCTCCGCGAAGTCCGATAAGGCAAGCCCCCACAGCTAGATATGTAAATAGAATAGAAGGTCTGCCGTGTTTCTCTGCATATTTCAGGACTGCTCTGTACACAGATCCCGTAAGCGCCCCCCGGGTGAGCATCCTCATAAAACAGAGATGACCCGGCTTTGAAAACAGAGGTTCCACCCACTGGCTGCCCAGCAACCGGTTAATATCGGGATGTTTATCAAGCATGTATCTCAAACCTGTTCCACCGTATTCAAGCATTTTTTCGGAGTGTTTACGCACAGAAACATCATCCAGGTGATCTACTGCCAGATCCGGTTCCCAGTAGAAGGATACACCGGACTGGTGCAACCGGTAACCCAGTTCGGTATCCTCACCACCGTAACGGTTTATGGCAGTGTCAAACCCTCCAGCCTCTTCAAGAATGGTACGGGTGATGGAAAGATTTCCTGTGATGAAGTAATTCCACGGGAATTCGCCAGCAGCAGCATTTCCCATAGCTCTGCTGTCAAACCATTTCTGCCATGGAGTAGCTTTATCGCTATACGCATTGACCCTTCGGCCCATAACAACATCGGAGCCTGTTTCGTGACGGATCTCAAGATGTCTTCTAAGAAGAGATGGAGCAAACTCAAGATCTGCATCCATAAGCAGTGCTACACGGGCTTCAGATGCTTTCAATGCCTGGTTTCTGGCTTTTGGTCTGACGCCGCCCGGATAAATTCTTAACACCTTCAAAGAACAAAGATCCGGAAGTTCTTCCAGCTGCCGGGAGAATTCCTGTGCAACAGGGATATCGCTTCCATCATCTGCTATAACAAGTTCCCACGGGTTTTGAATATCTTGAGCAGCAAGGCTTCCAAGGAATCTGATGAATGTTTCACCGCCATTTTTTACCGGAACCAGAACGGAGATCTCAGGTATCATTGCTGCTGCCTTCCGGTAATTTCAGCGCATCGCCTGTTCCCAGTGATCTGAGCACCTGGATTATCATCACGGTCACAGCAGTTCCTGCAAGTATGGCTATCATTCTGTAATTGGGGTCCATTCCGGACAAGGGCCCGGAGAAAACCGGTACGATCACCATGACAACTACTGCGAAAAAGCTCACTGGAAATACTTTTCTTCCTATCCAGAACAGAGACAGAGCCATGAACATGTTTGTTGCAAGGGTGGCAAAGGCCGCTCCTACCGCTCCGGCTACTGGAATCAACCTCAGATTGAATCCTATGTTGATAACCGCACCGAAAGCTGTCATCCATCCAATGTATTTTGTCTGACCGGTAAGGAGAGGCGCAGTTTGAGATATTGTGAACAGCGCATACATGGCAGCAGATCCTGCGATCCATGGAAGAACTTTTGCTGCAGGCAGCCAGGCACCTCCTCCAAAGACCGATACGATCTCGTTTGACAGAAGAGCCAGGATCATAGCAGCCCAGTTTACTGTTACCATGAATAGAAGGCCGGTTCTGCCCAACTCGTCCATTCTTCCGCCCTCTTTTTTCTTTCTGAATATGTACCGGTGCCATGCCATGCTGAACCCCAGTGTGAGCGGGGTAAGAATAAGAACGGCCCTCCCGGCCCATTCATACCAGCCACTCTGGGCCAGATCTGTGGAAATCGTTCTTAGCATGAACATATCCGCACTGGACAGAACCAGAAGAGCAAGACTTGCAGGTACAAGTGGCAGGCTGAACGCAAGCATGCTTCCTGTAAGTTTTTCAGGCACAGGAACAGAAGAAGATTTTTTTGTAAATTTCCACACAAAGAAAAAGGAAAAGACCACAGCCAGAGCAGTAGGAAACCACCGAGCTTCGAGAAAAGACTTTATGGCATCTGCTGTGTCAACCGTTCGAAGAAGGAAGAAAAGCAGTCCCAGAGAAACCATTCCTCTGACGAATTGAATAATGAAATATGTGCCTGCCATTCCTTTTGCCCTTGGCATGGAAAGGGCAACCTGCAGCAGAGCCACAGAACCGCCAAGAGCAAGAGCATGAAGAAGAAGGGACGGATTCGTAATATGAAGAAGAGAGGATATCCTGCTTCCAAGGGTTACAACCAGCACTGCTGCAACCAGCAGAGGAATAAGAGGAAGCACTATTGATCGTTTAAGAACAGCTCTGTGAGCATCGGTGTGGTGCCAGGCTCTGATAATGGAAGCGGGAAGACCAAGTACCACTATTCCTGCAATGATCTCACTGATTATTCTTACAACACCCAGCTCGCCAGCCTGCTCCGGGGTAAGAAATGAGCTCATAAAGGGAAGGAAGGCAAACTGAACGAGACCACTTACCACCATGGCCAGCGCATAAAGAAGGGTTTCTCTTGCCAGGTCCCTCTGGCCTGATCCGGTCATTACTCTGTCCAGCCCAGTTCAGCGTATCTTTTATGCATTTGCTCTACCACAGATCTCCAGTGGTGGGTCTTTCTTATCCAGCCTGGCCCTGCTGCCGCGTATCTTTTTCTGAGCTGCTTATCAAGAACCAGC
>JAGLDB010000220.1 GCA_023145935.1 Candidatus Sabulitectum sp.
CTGTCCTGGTTGAACTTTGAGACCACGGTACCCACACCTACATGAAGATATTCATAGGTATTTCTTAGAGCTTTGAGTCTTTCCAGCGTGTCAAGTAGCTTTTCGAAATTACCCGGTATTCCACGGATCTCGTCGTGCTGCTCTCCAATGCCGTCAAATGAAGGTTTTATGGTAAGAACTGTGCCTGGAGCCTCTTCCTTTATTACTTCCAGAATTTTTCGTGTTGTCTCTTCAATTCGTTCCGGCATTATTGCGTTTGTGGGTATGTGCACCACAGCAGGTCTGAGGTGCCTGCAGGCAAGACGAACAATCTCCGCAAGGTCTTTTCTTAGAAATGGTTCTCCCCCTGAGACATTAAAGAAATATGTCCATCCGATGGATCTGAAAAGTCTTTCTATGGTTTGAAGATCAAGGTCTGAAGAAGTGTCTTTGTGATCTCTGTCTTTCCAGATGTAACAGGTCTTGCACCTTGACTGACAATTCCCGGTAACGGAGAATGTAACATTTATCGGGTGTGGCGGTGCGGAGAGACCGTGTCTGCACATCCACCCCTTCATGGCACTCCAGCTGAGATGTGAAAGCTGGTTAAGATGGTTCATTTTCACAGCAAAGTGTTTACAGAGGAACTGATAAAGAACGGCCTGCAAGGCAAAAAGTATCTCTACAGACATTACAACGGCTCTCTGAGCCAGAGCAATAGTAGTTGCTACCGCCATGCCGCCCACAACAAAAGGAGCCAGGAACAGGCCTCTGATAGACTCCCTTACGCCTATACCACCTGGAATAAAGACCATCACAAGGGCGATCAGCCATGAAGCCGGGGCAGCCAGCAGGCACACAGCCACCATGGCGTAAGGCGGAGTTGACGCCGGTACTCCAAACCCCCTGAACCAGACATAAAGAGCAAGACTTCTAAGGGACCATGAGAGTATGTGGGCGCTGATGAATTTGAGCTGGTCTTTGTGGCTTATATGGGGCAGCTCTTCCAGATCAACATCGAATTTACTGGCGAGTTTTCTTGCGAACAGTTTTTGTATTCCAGGGGCAAAGAGCATGAGAATAGCCAGCCCCGCTGAGATCCACAGAGCCAAGGTGACTGCACCGGGAAGATCCGAGCCAAGGAAAGGAAGAGCAACCAGGGCTAGTATCCCGAGAGCAACAAGCATATAGATATTTTCCAGAACCAGAGCTGTTACACCCTTGAATGTGCTGGTACCATTAAGCCTGAGAAAAGTCAACCTGCCCAGAACCATCCAGAGCTTGCCTGGCATATAGCTGCCCATCTGGGTTATGTACCAGTTTCTTCGCAGATCGCCCCGATCGATCCTTGGTATTTTAAGTGCTTCAAGGATTTTCTGCCATGGAAGGGGAGCGAAGTAATAGCCGAGCCAGGCGAATATAAAGGAGAGAAGCATGAGAGGTCTGCTTGCATTCTCTCTGGAGATCTCCCAGAAATCCTCCAGTTTGGGCAGCCAGTCTGGAAGCAGTTGTGAATAAAAATAATAGCCTGCCCCGAGGAGCAGCACGAGACCTGCCCAGTTTTGAACCTTGTAAAATCGCGAATTCTTATGCATTTAACCTTTTTCTCTTTATTGTTGACAACAGAATAGATAACAGAATCAGCAGTAGAGCCGCAACGCTTATTATACCACCGCGTACCACATTTTGACTGCTGTAGGTAAACTCTACAGTGTGTTCGCCTGCGGGAACCTGAACCCCGCGCATCCATCCGTTTGCTTTGTAGATAGTGCCGGGGTTGCCATCTACCGTAACTTCCCAGTTCGGGTACCATGAGTCAGCAAGAACAAGATAGCATGCTCCGGAAGTCTCAGTTTGCACGGTGACATGCTCAGGCAGATCAACGAGTATTTCTGCTCTTCCCACCACGCCATCATAGCTGGATGGACCATCAACAATATATGATCTGATCTGCGGATCGATTCCACTTTCAATGGCCTCAAAGCCATGATCAACAGAGCCTTGAACAACTGATCTTGGAATAAAAGCTCTTGGCATGGGATCGAGAGGATAGCCTGGAATCTCTTCTGCCAGCGCAGGACGAAGTTGTTCCCAGCCGATAGAGCCTTCAGCAGAGGCATAGGCTGTCATTGCAGTCTGCCTTAGAACCCATGGTGACGAGGTTCTTACAAGAGCCATCAACCGGTCTGTGGCAGCAGGTTTTGCTGCATGGTAGCCGTACACGGATCTGATTCCAAGGGGAACCAGCTGGTTGCCGCCGGGGAATACGCGACCGTCTCCGGTGATTTCCCGGAGGTGCGGGGCATCGGGGAACATTGATTCGATTGTTGTTGAGGTCAGATAAACCTGAAAATTTCTGTTGAAGGGGATCAGCTCAAATGAAGAAACCGCAACCACAACAGCAGCAAAGAACCAGGCGGATCCTTTGCCTTTTTTCACCAGCAGTATCAATGCTGCAAGAAGACCTGTTACTGTGAAAGCTCTTAGAAAGTCTTTTGAAAGAAGTGCAACTCTTCTTGCTATCACAGCCCCGAACCTGGAAGTATCTGCAATACCGTTATCTGTCCACCAGGATGCCTGCATAGCCCGTGAAACAGGATCAGCAGCAAGCATCAGGATAAAGAACAGTCCGGAGGCACCGGTAAGAGTGATCATTACCTTCTTGAGCTTAGCAGTATGCAGCCCTCCGGCAAAGAGAGAATCAAAGCCCATTCCTGAAGCCAGCGCAAGAGATGATGTAGTTACAAAAGCGGCCATATGAGGTGCCCGCAATTTTCTGAATATCGGGATAACTTTGTAGAGCAGAGAGAATACAGGGGTGTATCCGCCCCAGGAAACAATGGCTCCTGTGACAGTCAGAGTTAAAAGAGCCCACCTGATCTTCCTGTTCTTTCCGAAGATCAAGCCCATGATACCAAGAACAAAGAAAGCAACACCCATGAATTCACTGGATAATCTAAGGCCGAGTCTGCCGAAGTATACAGGTATGCCGTTGATCATGCTGTCTGTGAATCCATGTCTCAACCCGAACATACCTGGAAGAAACATGGTCAGGGTCTCTTCCGGGGCAAGAGAATAGCTGGAAGCAGCTTCAAGAGAAAGATTTTCTCCCCTGGATGTATGAGCGCTGAACAGATAGCCGGGATAAAGCTGAACTGCAGCAAGTGCTCCTCCAAGAAGAAGGATTCCGGCCAGCCCTGCAAGGCTGGAAGAGATTGATCTTACAGCGGGTTTTTTTATCAGAAACAGAGAAAGTACAAGAGCACATCCAGCAGAGTAGAGGATCATCTGGGGATGGCTGGAGAGGCCCTGCATACCAATTGCCAGTGCGCCGAAACCGATGTATCTGGTATCAGACTTTCTTGACCACATGACCACAGACCACAAAAGCAAAGGAAGCCATGCCCAGCAGATGATCTTGCTACCGTGACCGGCATAGAACAGGGTATTGGCCCAGGCACCGGAGCCATAGGCGATTGCTCCCACCAGTGATCCCCACCGTGAGAT
>JAGLDB010000221.1 GCA_023145935.1 Candidatus Sabulitectum sp.
TATGCAGGGTCGTAGCTTTCACTGGTGATGTATCGAAGCCTGTCTTCCGCATAACCGTACCCGGATTCTATCCTCAGAGCCTCCAGATACCGGTCCAGTGCTCCAGCAGGATTCCCTCTGTTTTCCTGGATAAGACCAAGATAGCAGATCGCGTACACGGAAGATGGATTTCTCTCTACCACCTGCAGAAGAAGCGTTTCAGCATCTGCCAACTGATCATCAAACAGATAAGCCTCAGCAAGGGCAGTAGTAAGGGTCTCATTCCATTCATAAGAATTGTAGCTCTCTGTGAGTAACTCTATAGCCCTGCTGGTCATACCTTTCTCGTAATAGAAATCAGCTATGCGCACAGCCACACGGAAATCATCTGTGTGCATTTCAGAGGCAAGACCGTAGCAGATAATCTGTTTTTCCGGTCTATCAAGAACTCCGAACAATTCACCGAGATTGATCAGTTGCCATGGGGTTTCCAGCGGGGAATCGAATGCCATGCGGGCAAAATCCAGTGCAAGATCGATATATGAGTTGTCGTAAGCACTCCATCCGGCAGTGATCCAACCGTCCGGCCACAGTTCCAGCATTACCGCTGTGAGAGAATCTGTATCTTCACCATTGAGATCCTGAAGCAGTATCATCTCAGCAGAAACCACTGCAGAATCCCCACTCAGCTGAAGATACTCTTCAAGAGACAACATTGTGCTTTCGAACTCTCCGGTCTCTCTCTGTATCCTGGCCAGATCCAGCCAAGCGGGTGAATACTCCGGATCAGTCTTCAGTGCCATCTGAAAGCAGTATCCTGCAGAATCATACAAAGATTCAGCCACTGCCATGCTGCCCAGTTCTCTCCATATCCAGGGATCATCCTGATCAAGAACCTGAAGGGCTTCTCTGTACCACGCAGACGCCAAGTCGCTGTTTCCGTTAATGTTGAATATATCGCCCCTGCGCTGCCACCCGTAAAGATATTGCGGGTCAATCGAAATGCTGGCTTCATACACTTCAGCAGCCTCTGTGTACATTCCCATGCCTTCAAGAACCCAGCCAAGCTCACCGTACAGCCAGGATTCAGGATCAAGTTCTATACATTTTCGCAATGCAACCTCGGCTTCAGGGAAATTGTTCTCTGACTCATAGAGAAAGGCCAGTTCCTGCCATGCGCTGGAAAAATCCGGATCAAGTTGAACCGAATGCTGAAACAGCTCGATGGCATAAATCGGATCAGAGCCTGTTCTCAACCTTGCAAGCTGGTAAAGAACCCACGAGTTGTCCGGAGAGAATTCAAGAGAATTGTGGAAACAACTGTCTGCAAGATCAAACTGGTTTTCCTTTAGAAGACAGGCTGCCAGCCGACCCCACGCCCAGCCGTATTCCGGCCGGATCCGCAGCACCTCCCTGTAAACCTTAAGGGCTTCTCCATTCCGCTTAACCCCTTCCAGAACAGGACCCAGAGAAGCGTAAGTAGAGACCCGTGTGGGGTCAAGCAGTATTACTTCACGGTAAGCATCAATGGCACGCAGGGCATGCCCGGACTCTTCAAGAACCTCTCCATACTGAAGCAGAAGAGGAATGCAATCAGGTAAACGCCAGACTGCTTCTTCCGACAATATCAGTGCTTCATCAAGCCTTCCCTGGTCCACCAGAGCCATGGAACAGGTCAGCCATGCCGGGCCGAAAGACGAATCCGCTTCCAGAGCAATACTGGAGTAAGTTACAGCATCTGCGCTGTTTCCCATGGACAACAGCCAGTAGCCATATGCCTCGCTGAGCAGAGGATCAACCCCTGTAACAAGCTGAAACGCCCTTGAAAAAAGGCTGTCCATCCTCAGCGAGTCCAGCTCCATTCCCACAAATGCAAGAGCAGTCCATGTTCTGTAGTCGGTGCTGTCCAGAGCGACTGCTGAAGTTGCAATAGCAATGGGATCTCCTGTACCGGTACCGAACTGTGAAATAGCTTTTACCGCCAGCTCCGCTGCGGAATCCCCGTATTCAGAAGATATCTCATCCATGCTGTTCCAATTCAACTGGCTGTACCCCTGATACCACTCCACCGGCCAGACTGATAACAGTGTCATTAGAAGGATCAACTTTTTTTCTCCCTGCCCGTTACGCTGTTAATTCTTATAGAAACCACACAGGTTCCTTCTGCCATATCTTCTGTTATCTCAGGTGAGCAGTCAAGGTACTTCATACAGATCATTTCAAGGATCTGCTTCACCGTGCTGATATCAGAAACAAACACAGCATCTCCCCATGCAACAACACTTGTGTAATAAGTGGTCTGTTTTTTTACGCTGACTCCGTGCATGGTGTCAAACTCAAGACACACCCCGGGGTTTGCTCTCATTGCCTCGATTTTTCTTCCCTCTAAAGCACAGTGGAAATAAACAATGCCTTCACTGTAGACAAAATTCAGCGGTACTACATAAGGTTCTCCTCTGGAGATCATACCAAGCCTGACCACTGAACATTCCATAATGAACTTGTCTATGGATCTTCTTGAAGAAATCTCATTCTTTGCAAGTCTCAATTACTACCCCATACAGCGAAAGCCAGCCCTGCTGCTGCCACAGTCCAGCAATACCAGGCAAAACCGGTGAGTTTACCCTGCTTCACAAACTTGACAAGAAGTGACAAGGCACCAAATCCAACAGCTGCCGATACCAGGAAACCAATAATAATGTTGCTGAATGGAATACTCCAGCTTGCTGAAGGAAGTTCCTTCACAGCTGCACCAAGTATGGCGGGAATAGCAAGAAGAAAAGAGAACCGGGCTGCTTCCTCCCTTGAAAGACCCGCTGCGAGCCCTGTACAGATCGTGGTTCCAGACCGGGAAACTCCTGGAAGAATTGCTATGGTCTGAGCCAGACCCACAAGAACACCCCTCTTAAAAGTAATTCCCGGTTTGCCTGCAGATGGGATTCTCCCGGAAAAGAACAGGATGGTTCCTGTAAAAGCCAGAGCACCGGAGATAAAAAACATATTGCTTCGAAGACCTTCTATGAAGTCGCCGAACAGAAAACCAGCAATGGCAACAGGAACTGTTCCTGCAACAAGAGTAAGCCCAAGAATAAGGCTCTTTCTTTCCATGTGAATGATGCCACTGACCAGACCGGTGATGTCTTTCCAGTAAAAAGCAAAAACAGCCACCAGAGTGCCCAGATGAAGAACAATATCAAAAGCCAGCCCACCCTCCGGAACATTCAGCAGATTTGATGCAAGGGCAAGATGACCGGAACTGGAAACTGGCAGAAATTCTGTAAGTCCTTGAACAACAGCTAAAATTGACGCCTCAAGTGGATTCATTCTATAAACTCCCTGTGCAATTCCTGTAGCGCAACCTCTCTCTGTACCAGAGGGACAAGCGCACTTATGGTAGCATGCGAATCTACCGTTTGCAGAGCATCCACATCAACCCTTGCCAGAGCCTCGCAGAATCTGGCCATAACCCCCATCAACCCATGCATTCCCGCGCCTAT
>JAGLDB010000222.1 GCA_023145935.1 Candidatus Sabulitectum sp.
CCGGAGCGGGAGTCTGCAACTGTGCACTCAACTCCGAAATCGGCCAGTTTGCTCACAAGAAGTTTTGCTCTCTCATCAATCTCTGCAAGGCTCTGCCCCCGTCTTTCTCCATCTGCAGGAAGACTCAGGAAATCAGCTCCTGGAAGGTCATACTGATCCCCTGTGACATAATCACTGCTTGCTTGTGCCCGCTTTGTTGTTTTTGCAGCTGGTTTATTCTTTGCTGTGGCGGGTTTTTTCTTTACAGTGGCGGGTTTTGCATCCTGCTTTATATCCACTGGAGGCACCGGTTTCTTTTTTTCTTTCTTAGGCAGAATCTCTTTGACTGCTGTTTCTACAGGGTGCTGAACAGATTCGGTCTCCTTTACAACAGTTTCAGCCGGTATGGATTGCGTGGTCCACGGGTTAGCTGGATCCTGCTGCGCTTCCATGAATGAAGGCTTCTGGTCATCGGATGTAACCTGTCTTTTTTTCCGTGGTTTCCTACCGGGCCCTGCGGTTCTGAACCTGCCGATAAGGCTGTTGATATCCCCAGAGATATCCCAGCCGGTAAAAACAACAACAGAGATCATAAACAGAGAAAAGAGACCTACCCAGCCGATTACTCCTCCCACAAGACCTTGAACCGCCAGAACGACTCTTCCAGTTAGATCACCACCTGCAAGAAACAGATAATCAGCTTTGATCCTGCAGAGAATCAGTGAGATCATCGCAGAAAAGAAGAAAGAGCAGAGAAAGACAGCGCCCATTCTGCGCAGCCATTTGCCTGCAAAATTCAGTCGAAGAACACGCGAGCCTGCAAGAAAAAAGAAAACAGGTACGAACAGCACCATAAACCCCAGCGAATTACCAAGATAAGTTCCTACAATCTCCATAAACCCCAGCGGTGGTGAGATCACTGAAACAATCACAGCAAGCGCAAGGAACAAAAACAAAAAGAAAAAAACTGTGCGCCATTTTTCAGGTGGATTCTTTCTGACAGATCGTTTTCCGGCCACTCTAAACCTGCCTCGTTGAAACACCGTCAGAACTTGAGCGATATGCCGGATCAGTTCTTCGAACGCCGTCTACCAGAAAATTATAGCTGATAGTCTGACCTGTAGCCATGATCAACTCGGCAAACCAGCTGCCATCAGGAAGTTTCTGCATTGGGGAACCAGCCTCATCCCAGTTGTTAAAATCTCCCACAATAGAAACAACGCCGGCATTTGAGTAGCCTATGCAGAAGAAAGCAACTCTTGTTTTTGGTGCCAGATTACTCTGAACTGCATCCCGCAGAGCGGGATAAGGTCTGAACACAGCACGATGTCTGGAAGGAATGGTCATAATCCCGTTATCCCGGGGATCTCTTACCCTCCTCGCTTTGCCTATTTTCGTGCTGAAACTGCCGAACCCCCGAAGAAATACCGATTCTCCTCTGCACAGCGTCTCTCTGATAACATCAAGAAATGTCACCAGCACGATCTGAACTTCTCTCATGGTCAGACCGGTTCTCACTGCAGTTTTTCTTGCCAGTTCTTCCCTGGTCATTATCCTCCTCCAAGTCTCTTATCTTGCCACCTGATGTATCGTTGAATAGCAGGCAATCTCCCCTTCGTCAAGGAGTAACAGTATAATTGAGATATGACTAAGAACATAATAGCTCTGGCCGGTCCCCCCTGTTCCGGAAAATCAACCGTAGGCCGAATTCTTTCGGTTTCACTTCAGGCTGATTTCATTGATATTGACTGCCGGATAGAAGCCGAGACAGAACACACCATCGAATGGATATTCAACAATCAGGGAGAACAGGCTTTCAGGGCTGTGGAGAGGGAGATTCTCCGCCGGGCTATGGTCTGCAATGGCCGTAGAACCGTTATTGCCCTTGGAGGTGGCGCACTTCTGGACCCGGACAGTCGCACAAGAATAGAAAGGGAAACAATCCTTTTCACTCTGTCGGCATCCCCGGAAACTCTGGTGGATAGAAACAGCGGACAGAGACCACTTGCGGTTGACCCTCAGGGGCTGAGAGCACTCCTCAATAACCGTGAAGCACACTATCTGTCTCTGGGGAATCAAGTGAGTACCGAGAAAAGAACTCCTCAACAGGTTTCAGAAATTATAAGGAAAGCAGCTCTCCCTCTGTTGTCTCCTCCAGGCGGGCCTTTCTGATAGTATTCCTGGCATGCTCCAGCCCCACATAAAATCTATCCGTATAGATGGTGTAATCATCTCTGAGCTTCTGTGGAGTCATGTTCACTGTAATAACATTAGCACCGGCCTGAAAGCAGCGATACTGGCCGTTCTCAAGCAATCTTTCAAATGTACTGGTTGCCGGAATAAGAGTATCTTTAAGAAAAAGTCTCATTGCTGCGATAAACCTCAACCCCAGCTCCGGGTCTCCAGTAGGCTCGTTTTCAAGAGGAGTTCCAGCTGCAGGCAGAAAGACCGAAACACTGGACATTTCCACATGAAGATCCTTCAGCAGCAAAAGGTCTTCAACAAGAGAGTCAACTGTCTGCCCGGGCAAACCAAGCAGAGGGCCTGAACCAATGTGATAATCATGTCTTCTGAGTATTTTGAGCCACTCAATTCTGTCTTCCAGGGTAAAACCCGGCTTCATCTTCTCAAAAAGCTCTTTATCTGCAGTTTCATGTTTAAGTATGAACTTGTAGGCACCTGCATCACGCCAGAGATCCAGATCACTTTCCTGATGAACTCCAACACATAGAAGAACTCCCATTCCCAGTTCCTTTATGTCTGCTATTACATCTCTTAACCAGACTGCACCGTAAGATTCGCTTTCCGCAGCCTGAAGAAAGAAAGTTCTGATTCCGTTGTCGTATGCCTTTCTGGCTATAGCAAGAAGCTCGGCATGATCCAGTGAAAAATTCATGCCATCAGGATTATTTAATCGCATACCGCAGTACAGGCAGCTGCATCTGCATGAGTTGGCAAATTCAACAACCGCTCTGATAAATGCTTTCCTCCCGAACTGCTGATCTCTCACTTTTCTGGCAGCTCCGTAAAGAATCTCCGCTTCTTTATCACTGCTGGTAAGAATCAACTTCAGATCGTTCCGCGAGAAACCACTCTTAAGTTTCCCGTCTATCCATTCACTGGTTATTTTTATCTTCATTAAGCTTTTCCCTGATCCTTTCAAGTACTCTGTTTTTCAATTTCTCACCCGGAGTATGACCTGTCCACAACCTGAATGATTCTGCAGCCTGTTCTACAAGCATCTTCTCTCCAGTGACTACCTGAGATTGAAGGCTGTTACGCCATCTCCAGTGGGGATTATAATTCAAATCTGCAAAACTCCAGCCTGATGGCACAGGAAAGGGGAAAACATCCTCATCATCCCATCCCAGCGGAGTCGCATTGACAACAGTTGCCCTTGCAGGCCGGTTCGCTTTGGAGATCACAGCGCCCCTGGGTATAAAAACAACATCTGAGACTTTCAAAGCCGCAGA
>JAGLDB010000223.1 GCA_023145935.1 Candidatus Sabulitectum sp.
CCAGCGAGATAGGCGTCAAGAACAGACTGCACATCTGTTTCAAACATCTCAAGAGCCAGTGCCCTGTGATCTGATCCCAGAGCCTGCCAGATGAACAATTCCCAGTTATGGGCAAAGGAATCATCGTGCTTCTCGCCGATAAATACGATCTCCACCTGAGAAAGAGCGTCGATCATATCATCTACTGTCACCACTTCTGAGCCGCTGTGAATCACCCCGCCTGGAACCATTGTCATGGAACACATCAACATAAAAAGTACCATTTCCACTCCTTATGAACAACTACTTCCGAAGGTTTCTCCTCCGGGAATCAATCACGAAACCAGTAATAATACCTGTGGAATAACAAAGCAGGTCGGACCATTTAAAACCATATCCCAAAATCAATCCACCGGGCTCTGTATTCCGCACAGAGTTTATCCAATCCGCCTGGTAAAGCTGGCTGAACTCAATGACGAATGAAATGATTATGGAAATGAACAGAAGTTCCTTTGACCCTGCTCCAGGAGAAAAGAAAGCCAGAACGATGTATAGAGCCAGCGCCCACAGCGTATCTCCGGCATAATCCTGAATGAATACAGGCAGATGAGAAGCATATTCAGATCTGGAAAAAAGACCTGCAGCTATGACCAGCAATAACGGAACAAACAGTTTTAATCTGCTTCTTCTACCATAAGGACTCAATTCTGCTTTCCCCTCCTGAATCTTCGGCCAACTTTCAAAAGCTCAAATACTACGAGAAAAATAGATGTGGAACCGGCAACACAGAGCCAGTCATTCAACCGGAGTGGAGCGAAGTAAAGAAATCCTGCCATCACAGGTATGTTCACAAAGAGAAGGATCATCCCTGCTGAACCAAATATCGACCAGAGCAGAATTTTGTTTGTGAAAAAATTCCTGTTGAATATTGATTTATAGTAAAACCGTCTGGAAAGTACATTGACGAACTGGCAGAATGCAATTGTCAGATAGGCGAGAGTGGTTGCTCTCATGTAGTCCACTGTAGATGCTTCACCTGTGATAAAGGTTATGCCCTCCCTGATTCCGCTGTAGGCGTAGTTGCCAAATGCCAGTAAACCTATAAGGGCCCCAAGAAGAAGAACCTCTGTTGAAGTTTCCCTGTTCATGATGTGAGCCTTGAGATCTCTTGGTGCATCCTGCATGATACTCTTTGAAGACGGATCAAAAGTTAGGAAAGTAAGAGGCAATACTTCTGCAAGAAGATCAATTGCCAGTATCTGAATTGCCAGAATAGGAATTGCCCAGTTACCAGTGGCCACTGCTATAAGACCCAGAATAACAACGCCGAGTTCAGCTGCATTTGTTGTCATTGAGGCAAGCACAGTTTTCTTAAGGTTGGCGTAGATTGTCCGGCCTTCCTGAACTGCATATACCAGTGAAGTAAAGCTGTCATCAAGAAGAATAAGCTCAGCAGCCTCTTTGGATACATCAGTGCCGGTAATGCCCATGGCAACCCCGATATTTGCTTTCTTCAAAGCAGGAGCATCATTTACGCCATCACCGGTAACAGCCACAACCTCACCCTGATCTTCAAGAATAGTAACGATACGAAGCTTGTGTTCAGGGTTCACTCTGCTGAAAACAATTGCCTCCCCGCCTGCGAGAATGTCACCGAGTTCAGCATCATCCATCCTCTCAAGATCAACGCCGGTGTAAACAAGTGGATCTCCATCCTGGGAAAGACCAACCTCGCGGCCAATTGCCTTTGCGGTAATGGCATGGTCACCGGTCATTATGATTACCCGGATCTTAGCTTGATGACAGGAGGCAATAGCCTCTTTAACTCCCTCTTTGGGAGGATCCATCATAAAGACCAGACCAAGAAAAACAACATCTTTCTCAACGGATTCCATTGTGTAATCAGACCCGTCATTCTCAAGGGGACGGAATGCAATAGCCAATACCCTCAGAGCCTGATCTGAATACTCTTCATTCAACCTGTTAATCTCTTCTATATCTTTTTCTGTAATGGGAACCGATTTCCCGTCCCTGTATATGAATCTGCTTACAGAAAGAACACTTCCCGTTGCCCCTTTCATGGCAAGCTGGTGTCTGTCACCGAACTGCCTTACGGAACTCATTCTCTTTCTTACAGCATCAAATGGAAATTCCATTATCTCTGGATTTTCCTGATCCTCAACAGGGCTTCTGGTTCCAACCTTGGTTGAAAGGGTAATAAGCGCAGCTTCGGTGGGGTCGCCAATAGGGTACCAGCTTGCGTGATCCTTGTCTGGCTGATGTATTTCCGCATTTGATGCCATTGTTCCAGCATCAAGCATGATCTCCATCTCATCAATCTGTTCCTGGGAAAGCTTACTGCCGTCCGCATGGTGAATGCTTCCCTCAGGCTTGTAACCCAGACCTTTCACTTTGTATTTAGCACCGTTGAACCACAGCCCGGTAACTGTCATTTCGTTCTTTGTAAGTGTTCCGGTCTTATCGGTACATATCACAGAGGTTGATCCCAGAGTTTCCACACTGGGCAGATTCTTTACAACAACCTTACGGTCAGCCAATCGTTTACTGGCTGCACTCAGGGCAACAGTCACCTGAGCAGGCAGAGCCTGGGGCACCGATGCTACAGCAATTCCCAGCGCATAGATAAGGCTGTTAATAACGGTAAAGCCCTGCTGAACCCCAACGAAAAAAAGCACAGCGCTTAAAAACACAACAACCGCAGTAAGCCACTTGGCAAGAATATTCAGTTCCATCTGAAGAGGAGACATTGCAGTAACAGTATCGGAAGCCATACAAGCTATCTTACCCATCTCTGTATTCTTGCCTGTACGGATCACAACACCGGTTGCGCTTCCTGCGGCAACAGTAGTGCCTGTGTAAGCCGTGTTGTGCCTGTCTGCAAGAATTGCCTCTCCATGAACTGCTTCGGTATCTTTCTCCTGGGGCATGGATTCACCTGTAAGAGAGAAGTCATTTGTCCGCAGATTGTATGCTTCAAGCAGTCTGATATCTGCTGGTATCTTGTCTCCGGCTTCCACCTCGACAATATCACCGGGCACAAGATCAGACTGGGGCAGTTCGGTAAGCTGCCCGTCAACAATGACCTTTGCCGGTGATTTAATAAGAGCTTTCAATTTCTCAATAATTTTGCCGGCTTTATACTCCTGAACAAAACCGATGACCGCATTGACCAGAACAATGATGAACATCACGGCACCATCCTGGTAACTTCCGACTGCTATTGATATTACACCAGCCACAATAAGAACAATAACAAGCAGTTCTTTGAATTGCGAGAGAAACACCAGCCATTTTGGTACCGGCTTCTCGACTTCAATCTCGTTTGAACCATGCTCACGCCTGTAGGCTGCAGCCTTTTCTCTGGAAAGACCCTTCCTGCTTGAATTAAGCTCTGCAAGAGCCTCGGATGGCGTCA
>JAGLDB010000224.1 GCA_023145935.1 Candidatus Sabulitectum sp.
GAGGGTGGTCGCCAGGAGATGATCTCTATGTCTGAGGGTGAAAAGATGAAGCGGATCAACGAAGCGGAAGGCCGTGCTCTGGAGATAGAAAGAGTTGCCAAGGCCACAGCTTTTGGTATTCGTGAGATCGCCTCTGCAATTAAAGAACCCGGCGGGGAGAATGCAGTTTCTCTGCGTATTGCCGAGCAGTGGATAGGCGAGTTCGGTAAGCTTGCCAAAGTTAACAACACAATGATCATTCCAACGAATATTGCTGACATCAGTGGAACTGTTGCAAGTCTTACAAAAGTAATGAAGAACAGCTAACTCAACTCATTTTGGAGGATGTACAAATGGCCGACGACAGAAATGCTCCCTTTTCAACCGGTGGATTTTTCCTTGTTCAGCTGGCGATGATCATTCCATTCGTAAATATCATTCTTCTTCTGGTGTTTGCTTTTTCCGGATCCATGAATGTTAATCTTCAGAACTACAGCAAAGCCATACTAATCTGGGTACTGATAGGCATTGGTATTGCTTTGATAGTAGGAGTGATTGGTGCTATAGCCGCAGGAGGAATCGGAGTCTGGCTTGAAAGTGTAAGCCAGGAATACAGGTAGTCAACTAATCAAAAAGCCCCGGTTTTCCGGGGCTTTTTGTCAGGTTCTAATTGTTGTCAGTCAGACCAAGATCAAAAAGAATCAGATTCAACTCTTCCATATCCACAGCATGGCCTCCTGAAACCTGATGCAGTTGAACATCCCATCCGTTCTCAGAAAGAAGGGCTTCCGCCATTTCCGCTGCCTCGAATGGAATTCCCCGGTCATCAGGTGAGTGTATCAATCTTATCTGCATTGGTGTTGTTTCAGTGATCAAGTCGGGTCGAATGTATTCTTCAGCAAGCCATCCGGAGGCTGGAATAACCGCTTTGAACAGCCCTGGCTCTGAAAGACCTGTGTAAAGCGCAAGGCATCCCCCCTGGGAAAAGCCGAAAAGGTAGACATCGCTCACCGGGTATTCAAGCCTGATCTGCTTCGTGAGTTCAAGTACATAGTTACCTGCCAGCAGCAGGCTGTGCCCCCATTCCTCAGAGCCGTGTTCTCCTCTGTACCATGAGTATGCATCATCACCAATCGGGTACGGAGCCTGAGGAACAACAAAGATGAAATTTGGATCATCGATTCTTTCCCACAATCTCATGAAGTTGTCCGGTGAGCTGCCAAGTCCGTGAAGACCAATAACCACAGGAACTGCTGTGGGCGGGTTAAAACCTTCGGGAAAATTCACACGGTAGTAGAATGACCCTACTGCATCGAACCAGTGAATCTCGCCCAGTTTGCTGTTCTGCTCTGATGAAGCGTTGTTTAAGCTGTCAAGAAAAGCAGAGAACAGAGGCATTTCTCTAACCGGATCAAAATCCGGATCCCGGTTGATGTGCCCCAGATCGGTGAAACCCGAAATGTACGCTCTTTTCAGGTAGAGAGTGGCAAGCTCTTCTTCCCCCATCAGTCCATAGCAGCATGCAAGGTTGAATATGGAATTGGAACTTGAAGGATCGATCACAAGAGCATTCAGATACTCGGTAGCTGCTTTGAGGTAATCTCCAGCCTGATATGCCTCATTCGCCGAATTCAGAGCTTCCCGGGGATTTCTGTCCAGAAAATCTCCCGCATGAATATTCATTGGATCAAGCGAGGAAAAAAGTAGCACTGCTGCAAGAAAGATCATTTGTTTTCCTTTCATATGAGAGATTGCTTCTTACACTGAATTCTGTGAAAATTATCCCTGTATTGTCAAATGCTTTTCGGTGTCCGATAGGCAATTAGAAGTTTTCAACAAAGTAATCCACAAGGAAAATCCAAGAAAAGGAAAGGGTTTGTCAGAATTTTTTATAATGTATACAAATACTCGTATATACTTGCGCTATAGTAAAATGAGTTGATGATACCTATTTTGTGATATACTTCGGAGATTGTATGATCAATTTATTGACCATACTAAAAGTAAAGGATTTGAGAGTCTGTGTGCAAAACTATGGTAGACTGCTACTTTAACATTTCTCCTGCTGAATCAACTGCAGAATACGCATCTTTTGCGTAGAATGCTCCTATCTGAGATGCAAATTCTTTTGTGACAACGGCTCCCCCGATCAGCACAGGAATTTTGAGATCGCTTTGTTCAAGAAGTTGAATAACCTCCTCCATTCTTGTAGCGGTGGTGCTCATCAGGGCGGAAAGGCCTACCGCATCGGCATTGTGTGTTTTCGCAGCATCAACTATTGCTTCCGAAGAAACATCCTTGCCCAGATCTACAACTTGAAATCCTGCGTTGGAAAGAAAAAGAGCGACCAGGTTCTTGCCGATATCGTGGATGTCTCCCCTTACTGTGGCAAGTACAATTGTTCCTTTTATGTCTTCCTTCGTTGTCTCCATGCGGGGCTTCAGTATTTCCATTAATGCCTTTGCTGCCTCAGCTCCGGCAATAAGATGGGGAAGGAACAGTTTTTTCTTTGAATAGAGGCTTCCGAGTTTGTCCATGGCAGGAGCCAGGCATTCATCAACAAGGGCTGAAGCCTGTTTTCCCGAGTCCAGAAGAAGATTTGCTGCAAGTTTTGCCCCGGCGATGTCGCCTTTAAGAAGAGCTTTGCGAAGAAGAACATCATTTCCCTGAGTTTCGAACTGCTCATCATCTGGAATTTCAATATCAGCCGGGTCGACTCTTCCGCAAAGTGCTGCGGCCCCTGAGGTGATTCCAGCTGTGGTGGGGTCCAGAACATTTACGATTCCAGCATCAAGCCCTTCTACAGCCAGGTTGGCCAGGAACGCTGCGTTGATCCCTGCTCTGTGGGGAAGGCCGTGTGATACATTTGATACTCCGGCAATGGTCAGGATTCCCTCTTTCTTGAACAATCTGAGAGTCTTCAGTGTGACCTGGGGATCGGCTCCGGTGGCAAGTGCTTTCACGATCGGATCTGCGAATACCCTGCTTTTTGGGAATCCGTGTTTCTCAAGGATTGCAATTCCCTTCTTTATTACTGAAAGGCGTTCTTCCGGGGTTTCTGCCAGTCCATTCTCATCAATAGGCAGCAGCACTGCGTACCCTCCGTGGCGCAGAAGAATCTCCACCCGCTCTTCAATGTGTTTTTCAATGGCCGTAAGAGAGTTGAGCAGGGAAATTCCACCGCTTTGAACAAAAGCAGCGTTGATCTTTTCCGGGTCAGAAAGATCCACAGACAGTGGAGCTCCTATGCAGAGGCCGGCGAATAGCTTGTCTACCAGACCCTCTGGAACAAGTCGCTCCAGACCAAGATTGATGTCAAGAATATCTGCCTTTTCCTGGGCTCTGGCCATAGAGATCACATGGTCCGAGTCGCCTCTGCGAATAGCCTTTTTCAGCTCTTTTCTGCCTGTGGGGTTAAC
>JAGLDB010000225.1 GCA_023145935.1 Candidatus Sabulitectum sp.
CGCTAGGTACTTCTGCTCCTGGAGTCCAACAGGTTGTATAAAGGTCAGATTCCTGCTCGGGTATTGTGGCTTTGTAAACCGTTCTTCCAGCAATATCCATAATCGTGATTTGCACATTCTCAGGGTTGTTCTCTGTTCTTATGTTCATGAATATGGAATTGGAAAAAGGGTTGGGGTAAACTGAAAAGCAAACTGCAGATGAAGAAGGTGACTCTTCTATACCAGTGTTGTCCTCGAAATAGTAGAGATATGAATCTTCATTGCTGCCTCCACAGGCAAGGATGCCACCTGAAAGAGTCTCTATGACTCCATCCAAGCGTTCACACTCATCCTGAATAACTGGAAGATACCACAGTTCCTCACCCAGTTCATTGAATGAGTAAAGGACTCCTCTCGAATCTCCCATCCACCAGGGTTGACCAGGACCGACGTAGTATATCTCGTCACCTCCATACAGGTAGTCACCGGTGGAAGTCCGTGAAACACATATTCCCTTTGTCATGTAATCCTCTACATAAGTCATCCAGGCTATTTCCCCATCTGCATCTACACAGGCCAGGATCGCATATTGTGGCGATTTTGCGTATCCACTATTCGAGGTGAAAGTGAAACCTGCGTCTGCATTGGGAAAGCCAGTGCCGGTATAGTAAGAAGCCAGGGCATTGATTCTTTCTCTCCCAAGATATGTCCCGTCAGGGCTGAACCAGAGAACATGGGGTGCGCCTGTACCCTCATCAGTACCGTGCGCAAGAATATTGAAACATTCACCGTTCCAGGTAGCTTTCAGCGCAAAGTTAGTAAAGATGCTATTACCCCAAAATCCGTCCCAAATGAGATCTCCACTCGGGGTAATGTACATTACATATGCCTGACAGCCTCCCCGCAGATACAAAGAACCTGCAGAACCGCAGACCATCATGTTACCATCGGGGAATTCGTTGATGCCGTATGCGTACTCACTTCGCTCCGGATTGAGATCATAAATTCTTTCCCAGACCGGTTGACCATTTGAGTCTACTTTTGCTACGAACAACGAATAGTAGGAGTTGTTCTTACATTCACCTGCTACAGCAATTGTCCCATCGGAGAGCTCCAGCAGGTCGTAGGCTCGTTGATTGCCATAGCCTTCCAAACCATAACTCCACAACAATTCACCCTGGTTATCAACTTTGAATAGACATTGATCTGAAGCCCAACCGGAGATGTAAAAGTCACCTGTAGATGCCTGAATCAATTCAGTGAAATGGGAATCCAGATAAGGAAAATACTCAGTAGACCACTGCAAAGACGGGATAGAGGATGACATAAAGCAAGCAATGAATATGGTTAATAATGTAGTCATCAGTTTAGCCTCCAGTATCAATATTTCAATATATGGGTTTCCCATAAACCGGTCAAGAACCCTCTTCTCCGGTTCCAAAAGCGTCCACTACGGGGTGCCGGATAGAACTTCTTCTACAAACCGGTAGAAGTTTTGATGAGGAACCAGTACCGGAATACAACTCGGAAGCAATTGACTTCCTAGCAGCTTCCGAGCTTTTTGCAGAAACTCGAATTCTGAAAAGAGATGATCTTACTACTCTTAGAGTTGTTACACGCGCCATGAACAAAGTTGTTCCCACGGTGGGGGGTATACTCCTTTTCGGGAAAGTTCGGAATGACAAACGCAGTAATTTCCCGTTAGTTGCGCTGAGGGAGGCTGCTGTTAATGCTGTTGTGCATGCAGATTATTCCATGACGGGCTCTCCGGCAAGAATATCAATATTTGATGATCGAATAGAGATTGAGAATCCCGGTCTGCTTCAATTCGGTGTTACCATTGAAGATCTGCTGAACGGTGTGTCAGTATTGCGCAATAGAGTGATAGGACGGGTCTTCAAAGAACTTGGGTTGATTGAACAGTGGGGTAGTGGTATTCAAAGAATGATCGCCGACTGTAGTGAAATGGGACTTCGCCCCCCGGATTTTACTGAAACCGGGAGAAATTTCCGAGTAACTATTTTCACCAATCCAATAGGTAGTTCACTTTTTGATAGAGCTGATTCTCATATTCTCAGGTTGCTTAGAGCTAATCCAGATGGGCTATCCACTTCTGAACTGGCGACGATTCTGGATGTTACTGGTCGTACAGTTAGAAACAGAATGAAGTCATTGGTTGAGAAAGGGTTTGTTTTGCCTGTAGGCACTGGTCCGAGAGACCCAAGAAGACGCTATGTAATCTCTGATCCTGAGTGAAGAGTGTCTCTTCTTATTATCAATCGAAAGAATTTTGTAGTACCGAAATGGTTCGATAAGCATCAACTACGGGGTGCCGGAATTTAGTTTTTAAGCTTCTATTCTATTTTTTCTGATGATCAATATCGAGTCATTGATGATTGTGAAAATTACCTGGTATTCACCCACATGACATATGGGCATCCCTGCCGGACGGCTGGCTGAAATCTGAAACAGGAACTCTTACGGAGTCAGTACCATTTGTCTCTGCCACCCGCGGCATGGATGCTGTGAAGAGAACTCAGATCAAAATTGAGTCAGCTGCATTATTGGCTATTCGGTGTCTGTCCGGTGGTACATCAGAGAAGGCATCAATTCTTCAAGATCCAGTATTAATTCAGCAGTATAGCATCTCTCCATATCCAGGTGTTCCATAATATTATTCATTGCAAAGTTGCCATCCTCAGTTACTTTTCCGTTGAATATCTCCAGACCGTTGCAGGTTACTACAATATCACTGTTGAAGTCCACCATCTCCGGATGAAGAAGAAGGCGGATATCGCATAGCCTGTTCACTGAAATATCGAACTGATTGCCTGAATAGGCTGCTTCAACTCTTACCGATGGATTATCTCTTGGAAAGAGCCAGTAGTACTCCGGGGGATTGAAACTGTCTTCCAGGTAAATTGTTTCGCCGTCTCTCTGGATCTCAATGGAAAACCAGTCTCCGGCATGCATTTCACTCTGAAGAATTCCGATGTCTTCAAGACTTTTTACCGGTTCATTCATGAACCCTGTAATTATGTCTCCTTCTGTAAGTTCCAGCCTGACAGCTGGTACATCACCATCCAGAGTACCGGCAATAAGGACACCATTTCCTTCATATTCTCTGTCAGGATAAAAACCGAATTGAAGTCTGTCAGATACAAGAATAGTGTTGTAATCCCTGTCCTCACCGATCAGTGGCCAGGAGATAATTGAATCAACCATGAGCCAGTCGCAGCCGGAGGGCTCTCCTGCCTCCCAGATGATCCTATCGGGGAATCTGATTCTTTCAGTTTCGCTTAAAAACTCCATGACCCTGTCTTCTATCCGGGGCAGGTAAGACGGATCATGTCTGAAACCGGAGAATGTATGGTACTC
>JAGLDB010000226.1 GCA_023145935.1 Candidatus Sabulitectum sp.
TACTTTAAGACTTAGTCTGGTGAACATTGATGCATATAATTACCATGTCACTGCTGAGCTGCAGAATACTCTTGTTCTTGATACCATCGGTACCCTGCGTAATGAAGTTTTTGCAGTAGATGGTGTTTCTGTTAAACAGGGCGGTAACATACTGAAAGTATGGAACGATTCTCGGGATGTATCATACTTTAACTATGCGGAAATACTGCTTCCTGTGGACATTTCGATCTCGGCAGGCTACCGGATAACCCTGCTTGGTTATGCTCCCGGTGTTCATTCCCTGCGGTTCGGGCCTGCCAGTCAGGAATCTCGTATTTATAATGTAAGTGACCCGTTTGATCCGGTTGAACTTACAGAGTGGACGCTGGACGGTTCTGAAGCCATGCTATCCTCTGTTTTGCAGGGAGAAACTGCCTCATTTATTGCAGTGAACCCATACCATTATCTCTCTTCTCAGTTGATAGAATCAGCTCAGCCGGGAAGAATCCTTGGAGCATCTGTACCGGCGGATGTCATAATTACTGTTCCCCAGAGCATGGCCAGTGGGCTGTCTGTTCTGGAATCGGTCTACGCTGCTCGTGGTCTCTCTACATTTATAGTAACCTACAGAGAGATCTACGATGAATTCGGTCAGGGGGTTTCCGACCCTGGAGCTGTAAGATCTCTTGTTAGATGGGCTCTTGATACCTGGCCTGATCCACCGCAGTCATTACTGCTTATAGGTGACGGGTCCAACGATCCCATGGGATACTCAGTGGGATACAGGTCACCGGCACCGGTGAACGTGGAACTTGATTCGGGCTTATGTAAAGAGTCATATTTCACCACAGTTCATTCCCGCAGCGAAGATCCTGAAATTCCACTGTCGAGGATCCCATCCTCAACCATCGATGAACTTCTTGTTGCTTCGGAAAAAGCTGCTGTGCTTGAAAACAGTTCCATTCTGGGGCCGTGGGCCAACAGAGTACTGCTTGCTGCTGATGACGAATGGGGGCAGGATTCGTATCGGGAGAGTGCTGCAACACTCAACTGCGAGTATCTTGCAGACAGCGTTGTTCCACCGTGGGTGAATGTGGTCAAGCTCTATGAGATAGAGTATCCGTGGCCCCCTGGAACAACTGTGGATGGTATTCATCCTTTCAAGCCTGATGCTTCCTCTGATTTTATTGAGCAGCTGAACAGGGGAGTGGTGTACACCTCCTTCTTTGGCCACGGCTCATACGACCAGATGACTAACGAGAAATTGTTTGCTTCTTCCATGGTCAGCCAGCTGAACAACGGTCCCCGATATTTCCTTTACAATTCATTTTCATGTGCCACCGGTTTCTTCGATCTTTCAGCAGGAGATTGTCTGTCAGAGATCCTTCTTTTCCATCCAGGTGGAGGAGCTTCTGCTACAGTTGCGTGTACAAGAACCAGTTTCAGTGGTCAAAATAGAATATTCTCATCAGAATTCATGGGCAGATTGCATCAGGGAGATTTTACAATCGCAGAGGCTCTCTGGCTTTCTCAGCTTAATGCAGGCAATCAGAGTAACTATCTGTACCCTGTTCTGGGAGACGGTGGAATAACTCTTCCATGGACAGAAACAGAAGGGTACTCCGCCCAGCCTGAGGATACATTGACCAGAGGGCAGGTGAACACGGTAGATGTATCTTTTCCTGAAGAGTCTTCCTTCCTCTTCCGCTGTATTGAAAGTGCTGATTCAGTGGTCTACACCAGCCCGCTTTCAACAAATTTTACCATAGAGTATCTCTCTTACGGCTCGGAACTGTACAGCGGTATTCTTTCCACGGATCAGGATGGGGATGCATCGGTTGATTTCTTCGTTCCTCTTCAGGCAGATACCGGCTCTTTAGCCAGAACTGATGCAACGGGAAGAACAGAATATGAACTGGGCACCGGTTTCGCGTGGCCTGTTCCACTGGTGGATACCGGCAACTACATCAGTGATTCGGAAGGCCCGGAGATAGAACTTGGTTTTCCGTCTTCGCAGGGTGGAGAAATCCCCTCTGTGTACCAGAACGCAGTTATGCATGCAGTGCTTTCGGATCCCTCAGGCATTTGTGTTCTTGGTAATGACGCCGGATCGATCATTATTGGTTCAGTGGACGGCGGATACGAGGATATCACCGAATTGTTCTCATACAACCAGGGAAGTTATACCACTGGTTTTCTCGACTACACTATTCCGGATCTGCTGCCGGGAACACATGAAATACGAGTGGTAGCTCGGGACGGAATGAAGAATACAGGTGAAGCTGTTCTTTCCTTTGATGTTATGGAAGGTGATGCGCCATTACTTGAAAAAACCGGTGTGTATCCCAATCCCACCAGAGGGCAGAGGGCATTCTTCTTCACAACATCTTCATCCGGTAGTGTTGGTGTTACGGTTTATTCAATAGCTGGTCGCCGGATCTGGAAAGGGGAAACCATAGTACAGGACGGAGCTGGTCAGCTTTTATGGAACGGACTGGATTCAGATGGAGATGCTATAGCAGCCGGAGCGTACATTTATATTATTGAGTTTTCAGGCAGCCTGGGCAGTCTGTCCGCTACTGATATTCTGGTGGTAAGCCCATGATAAACCGGGCAATTGAGCTGATTCAAGAAAGTACCAATCCAGTAATTTTCTCCGGGGCTGGAATGTCCCGGGAGAGCGGAATGAGAACATTCCGTGGCGAGGAAGGTCTCTGGAAGGAATACAGTCCGGAGCAGCTTTCTTCCATCTCGGGGCTCAGAGCAGATCCGGGGCTGGTTTGGGACTGGTACAGAATGAGGTTGACCGCCGGTGAGAATGTTGTACCGCACCCGGGCTATTATGCTCTTACATATCTGCAGGAACAAAAAGGGTATCTTCCTGTTATTACACAGAACGTCGACGGTCTGCACAGGCAGGCAGGCCAGACGGATGTGATGGAAATTCACGGTTCAATGCGAACTGCTTCCTGTATGGATAAATGCGGCTTTTCTGCTCGGCTTACAGGAGAGTTATTCCAGACAGACCCCCCGGTTTGTCCTGATTGTGGAGCAATTCTAAGACCGGATATAGTTCTGTTCGGTGAACCTTTACCGCCGAAAGTAATTTCAAGATCGTATGAGCTTGCAGAGAGTTGTGATCTAATGGTTGTTATTGGAACTTCAGTACAGGTCTGGCCTGCGGCGGGAATACCTTTTGCCGCCCTTGAGAGTGGAGCTGCCATTATTGAAATAAATCCGGTTCAGACAGAATTGCCCAGAGGTGACCGGGTAATAAGTATAAGAGAGAAGGCAGGGGAAATCCTGCCTGTGCTCACAGGTTTTAAGGAGAGAACATGATCGTATTGTCACTGAT
>JAGLDB010000227.1 GCA_023145935.1 Candidatus Sabulitectum sp.
AATAAATTTTATAAACAAGACAGCAATAATTCACCGGGACAATATCAGCTTGGATGGCAATAAATTATGTTGTTGAAACTGTGGGCTATTGTGGACATTGATGAAGGAAGTTATCATAATGACAAAGGAGGTGTAAAATGTTCAGGTTTTCTTTTATGCTTGCAGTAGTTGTTGTTCTGGCTGGAACAGTTTCTGCCGGGTCGATTTACATTGCAGAGTACGAATACCAGGCGGATATCAATGTGTATGTGGTTGATTATGAGTACCAGGCTGATGTATCGGTATGGGTTGCAGACTACGGGTACCAGGCTGATGACGACGATTTTCTCTGGTTTTTCTGTGACTACGATTACCAGGCTGATGTGTCGATTCACTATGTGGAGTACGAGTATCAGGCGGATCTGAAGGTGTTCTTCTGCAAGTACGAATATCAGGCAGAGTGGGAGGAAAGCAATCCCTGGATGGAGCGTATGCACTGACTGAATCCAGACTGATAACGGAATACGCCGGGCTTTCTGAAAAAGCTGAAGAACTGCTTGGAAGTCAGGAAAGCCGGGAGCTGGACTTCAAAGAGTCAATTGGCGGTCTTTCCGCCGATGATCTTGTTGCTTTTGCAAACTGCGCCAGCGGTGGTACTATTCTTCTTGGAGTTCGCGAGAACCAGGACGAGCAGGGCAGGCAGACTGCTGAGATCATTGGTTGCGAGATAGGCGACAGGGCTAAACTATCCATTCTTGGCAAAGCCGGAAGCTGTGTCCCTCCTGTTGAGCTTTTCGTGATCGTAGAAAACAGTGAAGGAAAGAAACCGTTTCTCAGGATCACTATTCCGTCAGGAGCAAAAAAGCCATACAGTACCTCTGGCGGAACCTACAAGATCCGAGGCGATGCCAGGAATAACCCTTTGACACCCTATCAACTTCTTGCTCTTTTTATGGACACAGAAAATGCTCAATTTATTGATCGTTTCAGTCAAGCCACTCATGAGCTTGAGAGCAGTCTTCATGAGCTGAAAAGCAGACTTCTTGCCGAGATGGAGGAAATCTATACTCATGTGGATAAATTGGACAGAACTCTTAACGGAAAATAGACACCCTGTTTGCCAATATAGCAAAATGCCTTGACAAAAGTTAAGATAGTGTTATCATTATCGAAAGCAAGGCGGATTGCAGGAAGAAGGTATAACAATGGGTAAGGAAAAAGAAAGAGTTCTTGAGATGGTGGCAGATGGTACTGTCACCGCTGCGGAAGGGGCCAGGTTACTCGAGGCACTGGCATCTACCGGTGGTGGATCCAATCTGGAGAAAACTGCAAGAAAAAGAAAAAGCAACGACACTCTTTCAATGATAAGCGAGATCGGCCCGATGATTCAGGCGGCAATGGGGGATGTTTTCAGAGGCAGGAAATCATTTGAAACTTATGAGAATATGGAGCTGGAAGAAGTCGAATCTGTTTCTGAACCAATGGAGAGTGAAAGGGAACTTGTTATCCGCGGAAATGTTCATGGCGGTAAGGGCATTTCAATTGCACTGTCAAGAAGCAGGGATAATGTTCTTCGAGCTGATCTGGACAACGACAGTACCATAAGAGTGGGCACCAGGGACAACAAGAAGATTCTGCTGTGGAGAAGCGGAGAATTGAGTGTTCAGGTGCCTGACTGCATGGCTTCAGTCAAGGTCTTTTCAAAAGGTGGAGGAATCAGCTCCAGTGATGTTCAGATTCCTGTTGAACTTAAAACCATGGGAGGGGGTATAAAAATCAGTAACCCCGGTGACAGCTTTTCCATAAAAACCATGGGCGGTGGGCTGGATATATCCCTGGACTCTGCATGGAAAGGAAATTCCAAAGCCAAAACAATGGGTGGAGGAGTTTCAGTCTTTCTGGCAGATGATGTATTTGTTCAGATAAATGCCAGCACCCTTGGCGGCTCAATTGATGTGGGAGGGAATGATCCACGGATAATCTCCCAGTCGGAAAGAGGGCATGGGAAGTCTAAGGTTTTTGTGAGGTATGGAACTGGCGATGATCTTCCTGTGCTGACAGTTGCCACCATGGGTGGAGGAATCGTGATAAGTGGTGAGTCAGGTGAATAGAACTTCTGCACCATCCAGGTGCCCTTCTTGTGATGGAGTTCTGAATCCGGTAAAGTATGTATGTTCCGATTGTGGAACAGAAGTCAGTGGTGCGTTCTATGAATGCGCTTTGTGTTCTCTGGATGGGGAGAACAATGCTCTGCTTGAGCTTTTTCTTCTGGCGAGAGGCAACTTGAAAGCTGTTCAGCGTATGCTCGGGGTCTCGTACCCTACTGCCAGAGCCAGAATCGAAGAGATGTTCAATGCCCTTGAGAACCGGATGAGAACAGAAGATACATCGATTGGAATACTGGAGAGCCTGCACAGAGGCGATATAAGTGTGGATGATGCACTGGATGCAATAAATGATAACTCTCACTCTTACCCTGTGGAGAAGAAATGAAGTACAAAATATTTGTATTATCACTTGCTCTTCTTGCCTCTTCTTGTGTGGTCATAAAGTTAAACGCTGATCTGATCAGTGTCAGAACAGCGGAATTTGATATGGAACGCGGCTCTTTGCTAAGTTTCAGCAACTCCAGAGGAGATCTGGAAGTTACTGAATGGGAATCAGATCACATTCTTATTGAAGCAAGCATATACGGTGATTCCAGTAGAGGAGTACCTGAAGGGCTGGAAATACTATTTGAACAGACAGATGATAACCTTCTCTCTTCAGTGACCTATCCGGGAAGAACTTTTTTTGGTTCAGTGGATCTGGCAGTAAAGATTCCTTTTGATATGGGATACACTATCGAATACTCCTGTACCAATGGAGAAACATTTGTTAAAGGTGATGTAACTGCAAATGTGGAATCTACAAATGGAGATATTCATGTGGAGGTATCTTCGGCACAGAGAATTTCAACCACCAACGGTGATATTACTGCCCTGCTTCTTATGCAGGAAGATGCTGTGGCCATTGAAACCACCAATGGTGATATAACTGTGGAGCTACCTGATCATGTCGGTCTTGAGGTTGAAACCACAAACGGGGAGATCTATGTTGACGGATATGAGATAACGAACGGAGTTTCGTTTGACGGTCAGTGGATTGCCCGGATAGAAACAACCAATGGTGATGTGTTCATATCTCGAACAGGCTACTCCAGAGAAGATGATCAAACAATCCGGTAGTTATGAAATGAATCTGTTCAGGCAGATGAGTGATTCCGTTGTTTTTCTTAATGGCGATTTTTGTGTTGAGTTTGCAAACCCTTCTTTTCTCTCGTTGATAAAAGCACCTTCAATTGAGGCGATCTC
>JAGLDB010000228.1 GCA_023145935.1 Candidatus Sabulitectum sp.
CCAACTTTTCGCAGAGAGGTTAGACCCATGAGCTGACCTCCGCAGTCATCTGCTGAGATCATTGATTCTATTCCCTGCTTCCGAAGAAGCTCACCCGCCATCTCCGCCTCATATCTCTTATTGAATATTCTTACAGCCTCAATTCCAGACATGTCTCCCCTTCATAAAAAAATCAAAATATCAATCTCCGTCTCCACCCAGAATCACTTTAACGGCACCGAATGTGTTCTGTTCAAGGCTTTGAGTTCCCTCAAAGACCATGTATGGAACCCATTCAAAAAGATACCCGGTTGAACTGGGGCTGCCACCAGGCGGGAACAAGTCAGATAGAGCTCTCGCAGTACCTGCTTCCCAGTTGTAAACCAGGCTATAGCATTGACCAGACGGGTAGTAAATATCAATGAGCAGGTTATCCTGTCCATTGTAGAAGAATGGAGTGTCCAATTCCAGAACAAGCTCAGTTCCGTACCCGTTCTCAAGAAAAAGAGAATCAGTGTGATACACTTCCACAAGTGTCCCCTGGGCATAATTTTCTGCAAATGTTTCTGTCAATTGATCATCTTCCACATTTGCCATACTCAAAGTAAAATCTGTCACATATGATATTTCCTCGGGCCAGGTAAAAACATATGTAATGCTGCTGATCTCAAATGCAGTCTCAATGTCTTCCTGCAATACTACCACCTGGCAGTGCTGAAGAGTTCCTCAACATTCGAAAGGCGAATTTTGCCCCTGGGTCATGGTACCGATCTCTACTGTGGACGCATAAGCTGCGCCAAACAAAAATCCGGTCATGATGATATTCCTGAACATTTGTTAATTCTCCTTAAGTTAGTTGATTTAACTTAATCTAACTCATTCTCACAGTTTCCACAATTATTTTATATTTCGTGCCATCCATAATCTCACCAAACGCAAAGAAGCCCCTGATCTTTCGATCAGGGGCTCTTCTCTACCTTCCCGGTTAACACCGGGGAGCGCTTATTAACAGGCTCTCTTGCTTATAATGCCCGGTGATGACCTACTCTCCCAAGGAGGAGACCAACTACTTGCATCGGCGCTGGAGGGTTAGCCAAAGCGTTTAAGCAGACTGACCTAATAGTGGAGCAGCTTATATTTAATTGTGCGGGTTTATAAGAAGTAGTGTTAAGTAGCATGACTCTCGACAGAAAAGCATCTAGTTATTGAGTTCCTTCACGAGTATATTCAGCTAGTAGTTTGCAAGTTGTAATATACTGTTATGGTAAAGGAGCAATACTATGCAGAATAGCAGATTCTACCTCAAGATATTATCAATTCAGAAGCCCTACTATCGAAAACACATTAGTCTTACTCCTTCCGGAAGCACACTTGTAATGCTGTTTCCTATTTGTAGCCTTGCACTGGCCGGTACCGCAACGCAAACCGACTGGTCCGGTGGTCCGGGAGTAGAAGGGCCTGTACTGGATCTAGCCACTTCTTACCATGTGGACACTAGTGTGGAATCATCGGTACCTGGTGAGTTAACTGCTGGTCGTGCAGACCTACGCTACTAGGTCGACCATTTGGTGCATTTTCCTGGAAATGCTTTCCCGGTTGACCTGGATGGAGACGGGGATATGGATGTTGCAGGGGCCGCCTTTGGAGACTCGGATATTTTCGTATGGGAGAACATGGATGGTAGCGGAGATTCATGGACCCGCTACTTGGTAGACGATGACTTTAGTCACCCGCCAGAAATGGACTGGGAAGATGTTGACGGAGATGGAGACCCAGACCTTCTGGGAGGAAGCTATCTTGACTATGACCTTACCTGGTGGGAAAATCCTGGGAGTTTCGGTGGGAACTGGGTAGAGCACCTTATCACTAGATCATTCGTGCTATGCCGAGATGTAGACGCCGAAGATATTGACAGTGATGGAGATCCAGGCCTAGTCGCAGTAGCCGGCTATCAGTCCAGAATAACCTGGTGGGAGAACAACGACGGAGTATTCTCTGAGCATTCAATTTCCTCTTCCTTTAGTCCCAGCTCCTGCGTTGTCACCGACGTTAATGGTGACGGAGAACCAGATGTTGTGGTGGCTTCAGACAACCTGAACCAGATCATATGGTATGAGAACCTTGGCAGCGGATCCGCATGGACAAGTAGGATTATTCAGTATACGAGTCAACCCTCATCGCTACATGCCGAAGATATGGACGGAGATGGTGACACAGACATCCTGCTTGGCTCCTGCCAGACAAACACCGTTGGATGGTGCGAGAATACTGGTGAGTTTTCCGCAGAGTGGCCGTTTCACTCTGTAACAGAAGTGTTCCAGGATGTCTATGATATTGCTGCAGGAGACTTCGACACTGACGGTGACATGGATATAGCTGGATCCGCGATCTTTTCAGACAACTTCATGTGGTGCGAGAACACTGACAACTCTGGCATATACTGGACTAACCATCTGCTGGAAGAGAATTATGCGGGATACCGAGTGGCTGCTGGGGACTTCAATACTGACGGTCGTACCGATATAATCTCGGGTGGTTACCACTCAACACAACTCTGCTGGTGGGATATTGGCTCCCTAACAGGTTTCCTGGACTCAAGCATTCTCGACATACAGGCAGAAGCTGAATGGGACAGTCTTCTATGGACTGCAACGGAACCAGAAGGAACAGATGTATCGTTCCAAGTCCGTGCGTCGAACAACCCTTTGGAAATGGGAGCCTGGTCAGATACCCTTTCAGCCCCTTGCAGCCTAACAGGAATTCTCCAGCAGGGGCACCAGCATGTACAGTACCGCGCCCTGCTTTCAGCTTCTACCGATGGAGCCGATCCCACACTAGAAGAAGTATCAATCTCCTGGGCGATACAGGAATAGGAGACAGCGCTTCCCAGTTAATAGTTGCTAAGCCTTTGATACTCCCAATTTCTCCAAATCCCACTACGTTTCCTGTGATAAGCTACATACCTTCGAGTACTGAAACAATTGAACTTGTTGTTTACGATGTATTCGGAAGACGTGTAGCTGGAACAACATGCAAGCCGGGAAATGGAGTTCGTCAACTTCTTCCTGGAGAACTGCCCTCTGGAGTCTATGTGTGCCGTCTCACAAGCGGTAGCTACATAGATTCTAAACGGTTTGTAGTGATAGACTGACCTGAGCATTTTATTTTTTCAGGGCTGACAAGTTCTGCGAGTAGCTCATAAGAAGGGAACAGAATCCCCTACAGTTGCATGTTAAGACTTCTGAGTGGATCAAATAATACGAGCATCTCTGCAAAAGATAATATTCCTATAGACAATAAACGCAAAAAGCCCCTGATCTTTC
>JAGLDB010000229.1 GCA_023145935.1 Candidatus Sabulitectum sp.
CCTCTTACCAGCCCCAGAAATTCTGTAAGAACATCCAGGTCGAAGGTCAGGTCTTCCGGAGTTCTTGAATATGGAAACCCTGTTGCTACAACTGCATCTCGCAGGTTTGTAACCGGGGACACCTCTATTGGTTTGCCGTTAAGAAATGCTCCTCCACCTCTGAGTGCAACAAATGTTTCAGAGTGAAGAGGATCATGAATGCAGCCCAGGCAGATACCTTCTTCATCAACCAGGGCAATAGAGACACAGAAAAAAGGAATACCCATTGCATAGTTGTTGGTACCGTCCAGAGGATCCACGATCCAGTACGGTGCCCTGGGAAAGATCCCGTCCCAGCTTTCCTCACCTATAAATGAAGATCCGGGAAGAATGCCGGTGAGAGTGTTTTTTAGAAACTCTTCAGATTCGAAATCTGCCTCTGTAACAAACTCCATACCTTCTTTGGACTTAACAGTGAATCCTTGTTTTCTGTACTTCAGCAGGATCAGCCCGGCTTTTTCTGCGGATTGCACAACTTTGTCTACAAAATGATCAGCCATAGTCTCCCTTTCAGATCGATGATGTTGGAATTATATCACAGGATACTTTGAAGGAGGGGAGATGGAGTACAGAACCCTGGGAACAAGGTTGCGATATCTTGTTAATGACCTGTTGAGGCGCAATCCATTCTGGCAGATACTGGTTCTTTTGCTGGTATCTCTTGCCATTGTAACCTTGGGCATGCTGTTTGTTGACGGGCATCTGCTTGTGGAGCAAACTGAAAGCAGTTTCTGGTGGTCTTTCACAAGGCTTCTGGACCAGGGGACCTTCATAGGCGATGATTCATGTGAACCACAAGTGACTGTTGTGGGCGTTTTTATCACCCTTGGGGGAATTCTGGTTCTTTCTCTTCTTATAGGTATTTTTTCTTCAAAGATAGCCGAGCAGCTTGATGCTCTGAAAAGAGGAAAGTCCCCGATAGTGGAAAAGAACCACTGCATTGTGTGTGGAGATGGAGACAGGCTGTACGAGGTGACCAGAGAACTGGTGGAAGCACGAAAGGAAGGATCTTTAAAGGGAAGTATTGTGATGTTTTCCAGCAGGTCCAGGGAAGAAATGGAAGAAGTGCTTGTGCAGCGCCTGGGCAGGAAGAACGCAAGAAAGGTGATCTGCCGCTCAGGTGATACAACAGATGTTGATTCTCTCTCTCTTCCGGGATTTCAGAGGTGCGCAGGATTTGTTGTAATTGGAGATGATGACAGCGAGGTTGTAAAAACCCTGGTTGCGGTAAATTCCATTCGGGGAGAAGCAAAGCCTGTGGGGGTCTGTGAACTTCGGGACAGAGTTAGAGGCAGGATTGCCGGGATGGCTTACCATGAAGTGAAGTGGGTTCCGGTTCGTGAGATCGTAATGCGTCTGCTGGTACAGGTTGGTCGTCAACCGGGGCTCAGTTCGGTTTACAGCGAAATACTCAGCTTCAGAGGAAATGAGTTTTATCTGGAGAAGAGCAGAGAAATAGAAGGATTTGATTTTAGAGAAATATCTTTGAGAATCTCAGGCGGAATCGCAGCAGGGATATTGAAAAATGGGAAGCTCAGGTTGAACCCGCAGCCCGGGATGATTTTTGACACAGGTGACAGCCTGCTTGTGCTTGCTGAAAACAGCAGTTCCTTTTCTTTTAAAGGTAAATTCCCGGAAGAAAAAGCTTACCTGTTCACGGATGGAATTGTTTCCCACGAGCCCTTGAAGATGCTTGTTTTGTCCGGGCAGAGCAAAAAATTCGGATTCATGCTCCAGCTCCTTGATGATTATTCTGATCCTGGAGCTGAAATAACCGTGGCTGGGTCAATTCCACTTCTGGAAGGAACGGCTCTTCTTAACGCAATTGAATGTAAAAACTGTTCAAGAAAGTATATCAGTGTAGAAAGAACTGATCCCGCAGCTATGGAAAGCATTCATCCTGAGAAATACCACAGCATCATGGTGATTTCGGGAAAAACCAGAGAAATGTCTGACGAAGACGCTGATTCGGAATGCATAATTTCCCTGCTGATCCTGAGAGATATTGAAGAAAGATTTAAAGATCAGTGGAAGGCAACTGTGGTTTCCGAGATAAGAAATCCAAGAAACAGAAGACTTGCCACGGCGGCGGGAATAGATGACTTTGTAATTTCCAATGAGGTTTGCAGTATGATAATGGCGCAGCTTGTAATTCAACCTGAACTCAGCCAGGTGTACGAAGAAATTTTTGATCCTTCCGGATGTGAGATCCAGTTGCGAAAAGCTTCTCTGTACGATCCAGGTGTATTTTCAAGCATTGCCGCACAGGGAACAGCCAGACATGAGGTTGTTCTTGGCTGGCTTACGGGAACTGGATCGTCATCAATGGTTTGTCTGAATCCTGACAAAAACGCTCTGCTGCCTGCAGACCGACACACGAGAATAGTAGTAATTGCTGAAAGGTAAAAAATGAAAGGATCCGGATTTGTTAATGCCCTTGGATTTGTCACAGGGGTGACTTTCATGTTACTGGGAACGGCTTTCATTGTTGGAGGGTCATTGATAACCGGAACTATAGATTCGGTTCTTCAGGAGTCTTCAGCGGGGCTACGAACAGCCAGTGATGCGATAAGAACAGCCACAGAAGGGGTTGCCAATTCTACAGGAATGGTTGAAGAAGTGCGACTTTCCCTGGAAAGTTCATCGGAGGTTTTGGCCAGTACGGGCAATGTTATCCGTCAGACCGTGTCTATTCTGGAAGAAATGAGAATCATACTTCCCGCTCTGGCAGGTGATATGGCCTCAATGCCACCGCTTGTACGAAATATGATGCCGGCAAATCACTTTGATGAGGTTGCCGAAAGAACAGAGACGGTTTCAGAAGAACTGGGCTTTTTGAATTCTCAACTGGAAGTTCTGGCTGTAGATGTTATTCTCACAGGAGAATCAATTGGAGAAGTGGCCGTTTCCGTGGAAGCAATGGAAGATGACCTGCTTTCTGCAGAGGGATCATTCAGTGATGCAGCAGAAAAGATGGAGTTGATCGCCATTTCTCTTGAGAATGGATCCTGTGCCGGGATAATTGTTGTTTCCTCTGTAGGTATTGGAGTGCTTATGCTTCTGGCAGGGCTTTACCAGATCTCTGCGGGGATCATGATTCGTAAAATTGTAAAGGGGCAGGTTGCAAAATGAGGTTCGCTGCAATTCTTCTTGTGTTTTTGACAATTCCCCTGGTGGCTGGCTCGTTTAGACTGCTTTCAGACACTCTTGACCTCGATGTGGGAAGTTACCGTTTCATCAAATTCAGAATATCTCCGGA
>JAGLDB010000023.1 GCA_023145935.1 Candidatus Sabulitectum sp.
GGAAAACTCCAGTACGAAGTACTTGAGAGGGAATCGTTCACGATACATCTCACAGGGGAGATCTCACCGTTTCAACCCCTGCCGGTAAGGGGAGAGGTAAGGCCTGAATTTGTTATAAACAGCGAGTTTTACAGTGGTTCAGCTGTCTGGCCTCAATCTCCTGTAATTCTTGAATCTGTTGAAATTCTAAGGGATATCAGGGTCGCCCGTGCGGGATTTTACCCGGTAAGCTGGAACCCTTCCACCGGAGATATTGAAGTAACAACATCATTGACTGTGAGGTTTTTTGCCACAGATGAAGCTGGAGAGAATGAGCTGGTGCGAACAAGTACAGATCTCACAAGAAGTTACTTGCCTTTTTATGAGGAAGTGCTGGGTTTTGAAAGTTCCGGCATGGTGGTTGACGGCTGCTACCTGGTGATCTCAACAGCTGATGGTATTGATACTGTGAGTGACCTTCTTGACTGGAAGAGCAGGAAGGGATTTGAGGTAGTTAGCGGAATCATCCCTGGTATTGGAACAACAGCCACAGAGATCGATGCGTACATAGAGAATGCCTTTTACACATGGCCTGTTCCACCTGAATACATCCTTCTTGTGGGTGACTCGGACATGGTTCCGTCGCCTGTGTTCAATGGTCATTCCGCGGACAACATATATGGAGTGATAGGCTCGGGCTGTGTGCCCAGTATCCATGTGGGACGATTGTCCGGAGAGAACAGTCTTGATCTTCAGTACGAGGCATGGAAGATAGTTCAGCATGAAATGGACCCTTACGAGACGGGAGAAAGCTGGTTCCAGAAGGGTGTAAGCGTGGGGCATACTGAATTTGTGGCAAACTCCTGGGATTATATGGAGTACATGATGGCTGGGGGAATGGATCCTATCTGGTTCTGCGAAGTCGGAGGTATCACACCCACTGTTTCAGCTCTTTCCGACACTATCAACGGCGGTATTTCTATCTTTGGCCTTTGCGGGCACGGAAATGTATCCAGCATTTCACCTTCAGGTTTTGATATTGGAGATATAGCCGCTCTTCAGAACGGACGAAGGCTTCCATGGTTTGCTCTGGTAGCCTGTCAGGTAGGCTGGTTTGACGGACACTACTGTTTTTGTGAGGCTTTGATGGGAGAAGGTTCAATTGGAGATGCCAGAGGTGCAATAGGGGCCATGGGACCAACTACGAACAGTCCGTACGGTGCCGCAGATTCTCTGGTAAAGTGGATATTCAAGGGATACTTCCAGGAGGAAGTCCGTCACATGGGAGCGGTTACCGACTGGTCGAAGAATGAAGTCTTCAACTACTACGGTTCAGGAGCCGCTGACAACAATCATATGCACATGCTTTTCGGTTGTCCTGAAATGGATATCTACTACGACACCGCACCATTAACAGTCATCAACTGTACACACCCGGATCCTGTTAGCCCGGGAACATATACATTCTCTGTAACTGCTGGTGGTTCACCTCTGGAAGGAGCACTGGTGGCGGTGAAGGTTTTTGATTCTTCTTCAGGATCCTGGATGGATTCCGACTATTCCGATGGCTCTGGTAACGTTACTTTTACAATTCCAGCCTTTGGAGCAAACTCTGATGTTTATGTGACTTCAACGAATTTCAACATGTCACCGTATCTCTATCAGGCTGTCACATCTGTTGAAGAATCGGACCATGCCAATTTGAGCTTTGCTGTCGGTCTTCGTCTGGGTTCTTCTCCATGTAACGGGGCACTGAACATTTTCTATACTGTTCCACTCGGGGCAAACGCCCATTTAGATATTTTCGATATTTCAGGGAGAATAGTGAAAACGATACCTCTGGAGACAGAATCAAGTGGTGAGATCAAGGCCGTATGGGATGGCAGAGGGTCAGATGGAAGCCCCGTATCAAGCGGAGTGTATTATTGCAGATTAAGATCGGGATCAGATGTTATTGTTGAATCTGTTCTGATGCTTAACTGAAATGAATAGAGACAAGTGACAATATCTGAGGTGTTTTCCAGATGTGTGCTGTATTTGATTTTACAACTGTGAATACCTGCTGAGAGATATAAAAATAGTCTTGATACGGGAAGGTGTTGTTTATGACATTTGCGAAATGTACTGTTTATGCCTTACTTTGATATTCTTCCATGCTTTTTGTGAGATCCAGCTGAGTTCAGTGATTGAGATCTGTTCACTGGGAATTGATTCTGCAAGAATTTATCAGGAAGAAGGGGCTGGGACAGACATCAACTGATAAGCGGACAGTTTAAGACCGGCACACGGCGCAAAGATCACCTGTTGAACTTGAAGTAGTCATCGAATGGTTCAGAATATCCTTTTGGTATATACTCTCCCGTTTTCTTTACCACTGCATACTCCCCGGTATAATCCCCAGCGACTACCTTTTTTATCATGGCAATCAATCTGTCTACATCTTCTTTTGAACTGTAGCACCCCAGGCTTATTCTGACCATCCCGGGCATTCTTGATTTGTCTCCTGCGAGAAATTCATCTCTCCATGATTCTGCTTCCTCATCTGAAAGATTGAGAAGACTTACCACGTAGGGGTGAGCACAGAAACAGCCGCTTCTGACTCCAATTCCTCCTTCGTAGCCCAGTATTGCCGCAAGAAGAGAATGGGGAACATTCTTCAGATTAAATGGGATCACACCTACTCTGTCAAGTTTTTCCGGGTCGCTTTCGCCGTAGATAATGATATCAGGGATTTCATTCAAACGATTGAGAGTATACTTGGTCAATACAACTTCATGCTCCTCAATCCTACTCATGGTGTAGTTCATAAGAGCCAGTGCTGACGCTGCCATGGCAACAGCTCCTGCCACATTGGGGCTGCCGGCTTCTTCTTTGTCGGGAAGACCTGCCCAATACACTTCTGTAGGTGTGACCACATCAACAGTACCACCACCGCTGTAATCAGGGGAGCAGTTGAGAAATGCTTTAATGGGTCCTATAAGCACTCCTGTGCCGTATGGAGCATACATTTTATGACCGGCAAGAACTATGAAATCAAGATGCTCGGGATCGTCGTCGGGTTTCATGTCAATTTCCCGATGAGGAGCCAGCTGCGCTGCATCGATCAGGATAAGAGACCCGGCTTCGTGTACTTTCCTGGCAAGTCGGTGAATAGGTTGAAGGTATCCGGTGACATTTGCAGCGCCTGTTATTGCAACAAGTACCAGCTTGTCTTTGTGCAGAGCAAGTTTACGATCAAAATCGTCTTCATCAAGTCTTCCGTCAGGAAGAATGTCAACATGAACTACCTTAAAATGATCTCTCCAGGGAAGATCGTTGGAGTGGTGTTCCATGCGGGTTGTTATCACAACACAGTCATCACCGGAGGGTAGAGAGTGCGCAAGTTTGTTAATTGCCTCAGATGCGTTCTTACCAAAAATAACGGTATTTTTTGACAGATCCGCCTTAACAAACTGAGCTATGATCTCACGAGCTTCATCAAAGATCTTTGTGCTTAGACGGGACTTGAAACCAGTACCCCTGTGTACGCTTGAGTAGAATGGCATAAAATCGTTCAGTGCCTGGAAAGAATCTTTCATTGGAGGCGAGCTTGCTCCATTATCCAGATTAACATAGGTAACCGTAGATCCATCAAGAAGAGGAGTCTTCCTGTCAAGACCAAGGATTTTGTCTCTCATGTCACACCCTTATTTTTATAATCAAGTACAGAATTAAGCAAATTAAGCATTTGGCGAGGAATATACACTCTAATTTCATGAAACTCAATACCACCGGAGATCGAGAGGGTATAGCAGGTAAGAATCGTTGTTGAAGAAATGAATTTTCACTGAAAATATATCGCGGGTTCCTATTTCATGAAACCTTTATTATCTTACCTGCGTCTTCTAAAAAGTGAAAAAACTCAAGAAAGGATTTAAGATGAGAAAAACCCTTGTTTTGATTGCCATGCTTACAACAGCTCTTATGGCATCAGAGATAGAGATTGGTACATCTGGCACTCCTCGCGGCTACCCGTTCGGTTGTTGACAGCAGACTGATCTACACCACCAGGTGGTGGTACTGTCAAGCGAGATTGGTACAGCAGTTGAAATCAGTTCTATACAGTGGCATAAGCATGCTGAATTCACATCTACAGATGCAGAGGATGAGGATTTCAAACTGTACCTCGGGCTTTGCGGATCAGATCAGTTGAATACCGGTTCATTCGATGGAAATTACATAAGTGGAACAAAGACCCTTGTGTACAGCTCAGACCTTCTAATAGTGGACATGGACGATGAATGGGCTGAGATTGTTCTTGATGATCCCTATTGGTACAATGGTACCGGGAACCTTATCATAGAGATTGAGTGGGCTAACGAAACTCATGACAATTCGTACTACAACCATGAATGGTATGCCGGTGACAACCGTTGTGTCTTTTCACAGGGTTCTCCAGACATTGTTGCATACGGTTTTCTGCCTCATATGATCCTTGCGGGTACTCTTGCACTTGAAAACTCAACTTTTGCCAGTATCAAGGTAGAGCTGGGTCAGTAAAAATGTAAGTGATGCAGGATCGGTTTTGAACCGATCCTGCTGTTTCATCCAGGAACTATCCTCTTCATTACTGGTAGAGATTAAAAAAAGGGGGATACTTATGATCTTTGTACTTTGCTTTTCAATTCTTTCAGCGTGCTCTGACTACTCTGTTGGTGAGATCATGCTTGATCGATTTCTTGAGAATGGCGGAATGACATACCTGGAATTCAGTGAAGAATACGAGAATTATCAAAGTGAGCAGTGGGGAAGACCTTCCAGTGGGAGATGGCTGGTTAGAATGTACGACTGGGAAAGTGAGATACCGACCATGCGGGGGATATCCAGGCTCCTTTCCAGAATTGATCTTTCCCGGGAACAGGGCTGGTATCTGGATGCTCTAACTTTCTATGTTGATTTTCAGTTGGATGCCATTCGGTCCACATATGGCTCTGAGTCTGGAAGGATGGACTTTTTTCAGGCTTTCACTGAAGACATGTACATGGAAACCACTGTTTACTTCGCTTTTGAACAACGACAATGGCACCAGAGCGAGATGAATGATCTTATGTCATGGACCATGGGTCTGGTGAATGATATGCTTACAACAGGTCAAATGGAAGATGCGAGATACATAGTGGAATGGGAAATGCAGGACTGGGATGTGAGGAACTCGTGGTCAGGCTGGTATGATCTCTGGAGAAATGATCCCCGCCGGGACTACAACAATCCCGGCAGAAGATACTAGTATGTCAAGCAATAGCTGTCGCGTCCTACTGGCTCTCCAGAGCCCCTGCGGCGTTACTGGTTCGATTACATAGCGGTGCTATGCGCATAAACCAGTGCCTTGCCGAAACTCTGGATAGCTGTGCATTACATCGACACTTAATACCTGACAGGGTACTGGCGTTGATCAGCCTTTAAGGAATTTTCTCATCTCGGACATGTTCTTTTTCATGTCTCTGTTTGCCACGGCTATGGTGGTAAATGCAATGTCTATGAACTGAAGCCGACTTATAAGAATTTTTACGAGACTTAGAAGAATTTTAGTTGTGATTACAGGTTTGGAGTCGATGAGTTCCATGAATTTATCCCATTCGATGCTGTATACAACGCTGTCTTCAGTGGCCCTAACTGTTGCTGAGCGGGGTGTACCATCCAGAAAAGACATCTCTCCGAAAACGTCCCATTCCGAGAAGATAGCAAGGGGAACAGAATCATCGTCCCAGCTGTCGCTGGCTGTGGCTGAACCGGTCTTGATAAGGAACATCGTTCTTGAGGTCTCGTCTTTTTTGACTATATCAGTCCCTGCCAGGAATACCATCTTCTCACAACGGGAAATGAACTCAGTTCTCTCTACATCGGTAAGATCATCAAGGAATTTTCGGTGCATGTTTCTACCCTCCATTTTTGTTTACACAGGCATATAATAGTATGAAATTGTTTTGAAGAAAAGAATGCGAAAAAGGAAGAAGATTTCCGGGTTCAGCCCGGTAGAAAATCTAATGAGCTATTTTATGAATGAAAAGACGAATTTTCTCTTTCCTCAACTGTTCATGAGAAATGAGATGCGGCTTCACCAGCAGGTAAAATCTTTTTGAATAGGAGTAAACGATAGCTACAATTTTAATGAGTATTCTCCTGGCGCTGCCGTGTTTTTCCTCTGTTTTGCAGAGTGAGAATCCCCAGGTTTTTGTTTTTTCCAGGGAGATCCCCAGCGGTTTTCTTTCTCACGGAAGTCTTTCAGCGGGTTGGGGTGGAATTCCTCATCTGGTTACTTACATTTTTGATCAATCCGGAGAAGTTACATCTCAGACGACTGCCACCTTTGCAGGAGAGCCGGTATGTGCTACCGATCATCAGAGTGGTTCGGTGCTTGTTTGTGTTAACTGCCAGGATGATCTTTCAAGAGTCGTTCACATAGACGACACAGCTGTTGAAGAATGGATCACTGTAATTTACGGAGAGTCACCGGACAACTCCGCAGTATGTTCCGCTGGTTCTGATGTTATTTTTGCTGGAGATAATGCGGGAATTCTTCGTGTGATCAGGCTTGGTTCTCAGGGTACTGTTCTATGGGATACAAACTATCCGTCAGTTTCACTTTCTGTTCGGGATGTCTGCGCATACAACGGTGAGGTGTTCGTTCTGGGAACAAATGATGAGCCGGAATGGGAGAGGAATGGATGTCTGCTGGTTGTGGATAGCCTGGGGGAGTCTTCAGAGCTGCACACAATATTTTCCGGAGAAGGGAGGTTCTCGCCTGAAGCAATAGCAGTTGATTCCCGTGGTTTGTTCATTCTTGTGAATGCCATGACCCCGGAGAACAACATGATATATGAAGTAAGTCTTGTGAAACTGAATTTTGAACTGGAAATCCAATGGACAAGTACACTAACCGGTGCAAGCTGGGATCGGGGAACAGACTTGATCGCTCTTCCCAATGGCGGTTTCGTTGTGTGCGGATGGACAAATTCGCTGACTCCAAGCGAGATGAACAGATCAGACATGATTCTTTGTGCGTTCAGTGAGAACGGCGCAATTTCGTGGGAAAGAACTTACGGTACTTCACACCCGGACTACGGTTTGAGTTTGTCTGCTGTGAGTGATGGTGGTTTTCTGATCTCTGGATGTGTGACAGATGATTCTTACCAGGGGTGGCTGGTGAAAACTGATTCACTGGGGTTCCTTGAACCACAGGGTATATCCGAGTTTTCGTCTTCGCTGTTTTCCGCCATTCCACTTGGCAATCCGGTGAAAAATGGAAGTCTTTCTTTCTTAGTAAACACACCAGACTCCGGAAGCTGTAGAATTGTGATCTACGACATGACTGGAAGAGTTGTTCTCAACCGGGCAGCTGAACTCTTTTCAGGAGAAAACAATTTAAGCTTTTCCGCTGCTGTTCCTTCTGGTATCTATTCTGTGAGGGTTTCCAGCGGTGTATATCAATCAGCTTTCAGGTTTGTTGTGTGTGAAGGAGGGGAATGATGCTCTTACTTCTTATCACTGGATTATTAGCTAACCCTTCTGTTCTTTTTGCAGGTAACAGTTACACGAACTCAAACGGTGGTATATGGAACTTCGTAAAGGAAATATATGACTCTGTTGAATCAGATTCCCTTACGGTGCATTCTCATACCATGGGTGGAGCTACTTTTTATAACCACTGGGAGAGTCAGGTACTCAGGGATCAGATCACATCCGGTGCATGGGATACCATTGTTTTTCAGGAGCAGAGCTGTATGCCTGTGATAGACCCTGCAAATACTTACCTCTATGGAGACAGTCTGGCATGGTTAACCGCAGAAAGCGGCAGCGTACCCGTTTTCTTTATGACGTGGGCAAGAAAGAACGATCCTTTAATGCTGGAAGGGCTGGAGCTGGGATATTCAAGAATGGGTTTTGTCCACAATTCGCTTGTGGCACCGTGTGGAGTTGCCTTTGATCTTATAAGGAGAACTAATCCGGAAATTGATCCATATGCAGGTGACGGAGCTCACCCTTCCATTCACGGTACATACCTTGCAGCTTGTGTGATCGCAATCTGCGTTTACGACGTTGATCTTCTTTCTACCGGGGTCTGGCAGCCTACAGAGATATCTTTAGAAGATGGTGTAATACTTCGCTCTGCTGCTGTTCTGGCCTGTTCAAATTACCAGCAGCCAGGTGGAACAGTGGAATGAAATACGAAGCAGTTATCTTTGATCTTGACGGCACTCTTATAAACACAATTCCCGACATAGTGAGCGTGGTTAATTTGGTCATGAGCCGTGCAGGTCTTGAAGAAAGATCCGAGGACAGGATAAGAGCCGGCGTGGGCTTTGGAGTTGAAAGCCTATTGAGAACACTGGGTGTTCCGTCCGGGTTGGTCTTATCCATGGCTCTGGAAGTTACCAGGGGATATACACAGATAGGCATATCAAAAGCTTTCATATATCCAGGAGTGAAAAAAATGCTTACTGACATCTCCTGCGCCGGTATCAGGCTATTTATATTAAGCAATAAGCCTGCGGAAGCTCTTGCGAAATCAGTTTCAGATCATCTTTCATTCGCTGACATTGTTGCTTATCGGGGATCCATGCCGGGAAAACCTGCGAAGCCGCTGCCTGATACATTGGAGCAGATCATTCAAGAATTTGATCTTAAGAAAGAGTTTGTACTTATGGTTGGTGACGGTGAGCCGGATATTCAGGTTTCAAAAGGTGTTGGAATTGATTGTCTCTCGGTTCTCTGGGGATTTAGAAGCAGGGTAATCCTTGAAGCTGCAGGAGGAAGATTGTTTGCAGAAACCCCTGGTGATGTGGTTAGATTTGTCAGACAGGGGGAACAATAATTCTAAGATTTTGCGGTTTAGAAATGAGTTCGATGTAGGGTGCATTTTCACAGGGAACAACTACTTCACCGTCAAGTTCAAGAACCGTAGAGCCAGCCACCTCGGGTTCGATCCTGATCACAGTTCCCTGTGCGGAAGTAGCCCATTCTGTTTTGTGCAGGGTTCCGTCAAAAAGCTTCGGTATGTTCTTTGCAATTGTAAAAAAGTTCATAGGTGAGAGAATTACACTGTCCAGAAGTCCATCGTCGGAAACGGCATTTGGGGACAGCTGCATTCCGCCACCGGAGTATCTCCCGACACCGGTGGTCATGGTCAGATAGTCGCCTTTGTAAAAAGGTTTCCCATCGCAGTAGATCGTTGCCCTCCAGTGTGGGGGAAAGAGTGCGGAGATACCCAAATTCAAAAGATATGCTGCCTTCCCGCCGGGAAGAAAACGTTGTGAGGTAACAGTTCTTTTAAGAACAAGAGCATCAAACCCGATTCCAGCGGAATTCAGAAAGAATCGGCTTCCACCAGGCCAGTTGCAGATTCCGGAATCAACAAGCCTTGTGTTTTCCGCTGCTATGGCATTTATGCATGAATCAATAGAAGGTGGGTCGAAACCCGCGGTTCGAATCCAGTCATTTCCAGATCCAGCAGGAAGAAAGGCCAAAACGGGTTTTGCATCAAGCTCTGAGATCGCTGCTGCGGTGTCTGATACAGTCCCGTCGCCTCCGAATGCGATTACTCCGGTAAAACCCATATTCATGGCATTTGATGCAAGAAGCCTGGTTTGTGCAGGAGCCTCTGTTAATCTGGATGAGAATTTGACCCCACTTTTCAAAAGAGAGGTTTTTACTGAAGTCCACAGTTTTCCAGCATGGCCTCCACCTGCTTTTTTGTTCACGATAACAAGCCAGTTCAAACCAACCACCTCTATCCTTTGTTGAAATACCGGTTCGACGGGTTCTAACAGAGGTGTAGAGAAAAGTCAATGGAAAGCCATGACTTTAAAAAATGCTTGAAACGGAAGAAGTAGAAATGTGTATGTGCGTTGGTTTGAAAATAGCAGGGATGACGCTTATGAAATACTTGATGGCACTGATTGTCTTTTCTGTTTCCAGCCTTGGTCTTTTTAAGGAAGATTCTCTTATAATAATACATTCCAGTAGATATCACTACGCTGACCAGTCTAGAAATGAAGCTATTATTGATTATTTTCTTTTTTTGGATTCAAGTCTTTGTTTTGTAAAGCTGTTATTGTCTGGAATTGAGTTTACTTTACCACAGACAGTTACCGGGTCCGGAGTTCGTTACTCTGACGGCATGGATCTTACCTGGTGGGAAAGGGCAGATTCCACCTTGGTTCAGCGTAGAGATTTTCTGGGTGCTGGGTCACTGCTGCAGTGTTAGTGCAGATACTGAATAACCACTGAAAAGTACAGTTCTGCGGAAGTATCCCTGCATAAGACGAAACAGGTATTGACATACTAGAATACCTCGAAACATATTCAGCGCTGTATCAGGACTCCAGATTGATTGAAACACAAATCAACATCTAACCATGCATGGAGATTTTGGCGGTATTCCGTAAAACACAAGGGGTAGATGGATGAATGGAACTGTTATCACCGAGATCGGGAAAGAAATTTATCATTTTAAAAGCTCTGAATCAGATCTGCATAGAAACATTTACCTGAAAAGATTTTTAGGAGCAGATGGCTCTGCTGTTAACATGATCATGGATCCAGGCACCTCTATGGATGTGCCAATACTGGCAGAGGTGATGAATAAGCTTATAGGTGGAACGAAAAATATAGATTTGATTTTCTTAAGTCATCAGGATCCTGATGTGGCTTCCAATACACACTTCCTGCTTGCCAGTTCACCTGATGCCCTGGTTGTTACTTCCACTGACACCTTCAGGTTGGTAAGAATGTATGGAATCCCAGAGAAGAATTTTTTTCTGATAGACGGTCAGAATAACAGAATTCCAGAAAACCTGAAGCAGAAAACAGAAATCAGTTTCATTTCAGCGGAGTTCTGCCATTTTAAGGGTGCCATGATGTTCTATGACTACCAGAGCAGGATACTCTTTACTGGAGATTTTCTCGGCGGAATTAATACAAGACTGGGAGATGGTATCTACGCAAACGAAGAATCATTCAGTGGAATTTCTCTCTTTCATCAGATCTACATGCCTTCAAACACAGCAATAAAGCATACGGTTGACAGAATACTGCAGTTGAACCCAAAGCCTACAACTATTGCTCCTCAGCATGGAGATGTGATCTCCGGCAGGAATGTTCCCGAATTTCTTAAAAGGATCTCAAAATTGGATGTTGGGGTTGACCTGGCAAAAGTAAGAGATCAGCAGAAGGAGACATGCATTCCAGTACTGAATTCAATTCTTGATACTCTTATGGAAACTTACCCCCACGTATACCTGGAGCTAATGAGCGGACTAAAAAGAACAGGGTCTTTTACACCGGTGTTCCAGTTTTCAGGCAACACTATCACAGAGATCAAGACTGGTTCGGAAGAGGCACTGATACATTTGTGGGAAGCTATAAAAATAATTACTCCACAGGAAAAGTTGATAGATATAGCCAGTTACATGGCTGAAATTCTGGAAAAGTATCGCCTGCCTGTTCCACCAGGTGTTGTGCCAAAAACATAAATCATCCGTGTTGACAACCTGTTCCGTGCCGACATTCCTGTAAAGTATAATATTACTTACATAAACACACGACAAAATATTAGTCTATTTTTACGGAGACAAACATGGAATATTTAGAATGGTTGAAGGAAATTGGCCACCATTCCCCGGCGACGGGAATCACCGAAGAGATGGCTTCTGAAAAAGCGTTACCTCTGGTGAATCCCGGATGCGAAAAAATGAAGTCCATAAACAGAATCGTCGTTCATCATTCCGCCACGGTAGCAGGCAATGCGGAATTCTTTCGTGTATTACACCGTATTGTAAACGGATGGAATGATATAGGATACCATTATGTCATTGGTAATGGTTCATTCAGCTATGACGGTGAGATAGAGACAGGCAGGGCTCTTCCATTCAGAGGGGCACATGCAAAGGGAGGTAATGAGGATTCCATTGGGGTTTGTCTTGTGGGGAATTTTGATAATAGACCTCCTACTGCAGCTCAGATGACTTCACTTGCTGTTCTTTTGAAAAAACTTGCCATTGAGTATTCCATAGATCGTAGTTCTGTTACCCTGCACAGACTGATAGAGGGATCTTCCACCAGGTGTCCCGGCAGTAAATTGACCCTGGAAGATGTACTCTATCTATTTGACAATAAATAGTTTACTGATAGACTTGCCAGATGGGTCTCCTTGTTGTATATATCGTCTTCGAATTTAAGGAGAGGCTTAAATGACTACTGTTCTTACATTTTTGCATTCAGTGATTTGTGTACTTCTTGTGGCAGTTGTTCTGCTTCAGAAGTCTAAGGGAGATGGGCTTTCCGGGGCTTTCGGAGGTGGTGGAGCACTCACCGCATCTTTCGGTAACAGAGGTGCCGCCAGTCTTCTCAGCAAGGCTACAACGGTTCTTGCTGTACTTTTTATGGTAATCTCATTTCTACTTGCGATCTTTTAGAAATGAATAGTGCCGGGGTGGTGGAATTGGCAGACACGCTAGGTTAAGGACCTAGTGGGCAATAGCCTGTGCGGGTTCAAGTCCCGCCTCCGGTACCATTCAATAGAGACAGGGAGTCTTCGGGCTCCCTTTTTCGTTACAGACTTCTTTCTATCAGTTCTCTGATATCAGATGCTGTATCGTCCTGAACCCCATGAGATGAATAGAGGATCTCATTTTTATCTGAGATCAGAAAAACTGCAGGAACAGAATGCACATTGTAATCTTCTGCTGCACCTTCTCCAAAGATAAGTACGGGAAAATCAAAGCCCAGAGAACTCAATCTGAAAGCCGGATCTGTGGTTTCCATTATGGATATGCCAACTGCCTGGACTGATCCTGAAAAATCCTCCCCGATTGATTTCAGCAGACCAAGGGCAGATAGAGATGAAGGGTCCCAGGATGAGAAGAAGCATAAAAGAAGAGTTTTACCGCTGAATTCAGTGGATCTTACAGTGTGGCCGTTAAGGTCTGCAAGGAAGAACGCTGGAGCCGGCGTGGACGGTTCCAGTAGAGAGAGCCATGGAAGAGATGTATAACCGGGTAGTGGTAAATACCAGGAAGATTCCATGGGGCATTCATCAGTCAAATTTGATATCTCAAGAATCTGACCTCCGGGAATGGAGGATGATCCATAATAGCCGATTCTTTCAACGGCCCGGGGAAGAAGATCATCCATGCCCAGGAACCAGACAGCTTCAACTTCATCTTCCTGATAAAAAACATGAAAGACATGACAGAGAACGCCATCTAACTCAATCGGTACAAGAACAGCGATCGAATCAGAAAGTATTTCATCTCGAAACGGATTTGAAACTACAAATTCCATCATAACGGAAGCAGGAGGGAAATCAAAGAGGGCACCGGACGCTCTGTTGTGATCAGTGCTGAATACAAGAGAATCAATATGGTCGACAAGGTAGACGGTCTCTTCAAAAGCAGCATAGGAATATGGCTTTACAATGTTACCTATAGTTCCGCTGCTGATAATGCTCTCAATACTGTGGTACATCATGGGATGATCGACCCCTGCTTTAACCCAGACAGATGTCCTGCCCTTCAACACAGGCATTATGTTTGACAGTGCCCCGGTGCCCTGGAAAGAAAAACTGTATTCAATCCCGTTGATGCAGGAGAGTACGGAATCTGATTGTGCGAAAATTCTGTATGGCTCAGCTGTGTAACCCTGACCAGGAATGGAAAGAATGAAAAATAGAACAGCAAACAAAAAAAACCTCCTGGTGTTGTGTTTTCCAGCAATCAATATACTTCTGATCATCCTGCTCTGCATTCTTCTAACATCCTGTACCGACCAGCAGGAAGCTGTGCCCGAGGCTTCTTCCCTGTTTTCAGAGGCAGGAGAGGCATACCGGAGTGGCGAGCTTCTCACCTGCAGAGAATTGCTTATCAGGGTATCTGATCTAGACCAGGAAAATCCAAATGTATGGAGAAATCTCGGGACGGTGAACCTCGATCTAGGTTTTTACGATGAAGCTATCACTGCCTACCGGAATGTGATAGCACTGGATTCAACCAGAGTTGATATTCTGATAGATGTTACCGGCGCTCTGCTTGGTGCAGGAAGACTTACAGAGGCTCTTCATACAGGCCAGCTGGCCATTCAACTTAACCCCGGTAGTGGTATTGCATTCAATAATTACGGCATGGCTTTAATGGAGAACGGCTCTTTTGAAGATGCTGCAATGTGTTTTAATACTGCCTTGAGACGAGAGCCCGAAAATGCTTCTGTTCTTTACAACTGTGGTAGAATTACCATGATGGCTGGGAATATGGAGGAGGCGCTGTTGTTTTTTCAGGGTTCTGTGGCGGCGAATCCGTCTTTTGTTCAACCGCAGATTGAGGAAGCCAGGGTTCTGGGTATTCTTGAGCGACATGCAGAGGCTGAAGAGCTGATTCTCTTGGTTCTTGCAGCGGCTCCAGGGAATACAGAGGCTTTAAACATTCTTGCTTTAACTTATTCGTTAAGAGGCAGAGACGATGAAGCTGTTGTCGTGCTGCAATCCATTCTTTTGAATAATCCCGGTGACCTTCAAAGCAGACTTGGTCTGGCAGAGAGTTTTTACAGTCTGGGTGACCTGGAATCGGCATTGGAGAATTACAGATTTTTTCTTCGTGATGTTCAGGACACAGTTGGAACTTCTCATATCAGGTTAAGAATACAGGAATTGGAGGTTCTTTGTGATTAAGCCAATCGTAAGTACAATTATAGTCGGTGCTATTCAAACCAATTGTTATGTGGTGAAATGTCCTGAGACCGGAGCAGTACTTGTTATTGATCCCGGGGACGATCATGTTCTGATAGAAAGAGGGTTAACCAGGCTGGACGCAATAATTTATACTCATGGTCACTTTGATCATGTTGGTGGTTCCGCTATGCTTGTTAAGCGTTTTGCACCTGAAACCATGATTCACAGGGCTGATGCTGATATGATGGCTTCAGCAGAAAGCCATGGAGCAGAATGGGGATTCAAGATCCACCAGCCTCCACCGGCAGACAGGTTTCTTGAAGAAGGTGATATTGTAGAGATAGGCAGGCTGACTTTTCTAATAAAACACACACCGGGTCACTCCAGGGGATCAATTTGTGTGGAAGGCCATGGACTGCTCTTCTCCGGCGATACTCTTTTTGCAGGTTCAGTGGGCAGAACTGATCTTCCGGGGAGTTCCCCGGAAGAAATGAAAAATACCCTGAAAAGAATTGCAATGCACTTTGATCAAAGTACAACGGTGTTCCCGGGCCACGGGTCTGCAACAACAATGAGACATGAGATGAAAAACAATCCGTTTCTACAGTTTCGACTGACCCCTTGCCATATTGTATCAACCACATAATAGTTATTGATGGTGTAGTATGCTGAGAGGTGAGTATCTGATTGTGAAAGATGTAACTGAGAGACTGAAGAAGATTGAAAGAAGGATTGCTTTTGTTGCTACGCAGACCACTGGAGTTCTCTCTACTGAACTCTCTGAGGCATTGAAGGATGTCAGGTCCATT
>JAGLDB010000230.1 GCA_023145935.1 Candidatus Sabulitectum sp.
TAACAAAACTCTACAAAGCCCTGGGCAACGAGAATCTCTACACTGCAATGGCAGCCTTTAACGCCGGGCAGAATTTGGTAAATCATGACGGACACGCCTGGTACACTTGTATTGGTGTGGGCGATGACTACATGTACATAAATGATGTAAACGCAATCAATTCCGATGGAAGGTTTACCTCGGTGATGTACTCCATCGGATGCTGGAGCGCTGCATTCGACTTCGACGCAATTGCCGAACATTTCATAACAGATGTTAATGGCGGATGCGTAACCTACATCGGCAACTCCAGCTACGGCTGGGGTTCTCCCGGCAACCCTCTTTACGGCTATTCCGATGCATTGGATCATCTTTTCTTTGATTACCTGTACAGTGACTGGTCTTTAACAGCAGGAGAACTGCTGGCTCACACTAAAGAATATTTCATTCCTTACAGCCAGTGGGAGAATGTATACAGATGGCATCAGTACGATGTTAACCTGCTTGGCGACCCGTCTTTCAGACCCTACCGTAACACTCCTGTAGAAATAGAAGTACTCTGCCCGGAAGTAATTACTGCCAATACTTCGATCTTCCCTGTACAGATCAGTGGGATCGACCCCGAGGGTTTAACTGTTTGCGTTCACGATGACGGAAACTTCTGGAGTGTAGTTGAGCTTGATGCCACCGGACAGACAGATTTCATTTTCTCAGAGGCTGTTACAGGAAGCATCACACTCACTGTTACCGGCCCGGAAGTAAGAAGAACAACCGTTACTGTGGATCAGGCATCAGGGCCGGATCCTGTGATCTCTCAACTGCTTGTAAATGACACAGCCAGTCTGGGACACCTTTCTCCTGGATGTTCCGCAGACCTTGATATCACCCTGCTGAATCAGGGCAATGAGGACCTCACAGATGTTGTAATAAGCATCAGTTCTATAAGCGGTCCCGGAACTCTTACGCAGAATTCAAGTACTTTCGGGGCTATTACAGCAGGCGCAGAGTCAACAGGCTCTCCTCTGCTGGCGCTTACTGTGAACTCTTCCGCTGAAACCGGTTCAGTTGTAACTCTTCACGGTCAGATAGAATCCAGCCAGGGAAACTGGGAACTCTCAATTCCTCTTCTGGTCTATGCTCCGGGGCTTTACTTCACAACCTATTCTGTTGATGACGCAACAGGTGGAAACGGCAACGGAATACCAGAGCCGGGAGAGACATTTCAGCTTGATGTGAACATTGCAAATCTCGGGCTGTTAACAGCAACCGGCGTAAGTGTGTTGATGACCGATTATCCTTCATGGGTTTCATGGCCTGAAGATTCAACCTGGGTTGAATCCATTCCTGAAGACAGCATACGAACTCTCTCTTTCGTCTGTGAACTTTCCGCAGGTGCCCCGTCCCCGTCATTCCCGTGGCTCCATTTTGACATTACCTCTGAAACAACCGGATACGCAGCAGAAGATACTCTGAGGCTTACTGTTGGTGAAACTGGAATTTCCAATGATGTAGAGTCCGGAGATGCAGGGTGGACCCACTCGGGAACAAATGACCTGTGGAACATCACAGACTCCAGCAGCCATTCACCAAGCCACTCATGGTTCTGCGGCGGAACAAACGGCTACATAAACAACATGAACTGCGGATTGATATCCCCGGAACTGACCCTGGCACCAAATGCTTCTCTTGAGTTCTGGACAACTTTTGATGTGGCTATTTACGGCAGTGATGGTATTTACCTGATCATCCATGATCTGACTTCTCTCACAGCAGACACCCTTGACTTCATCGGATCCGGTGGGGCATTAGGCAGGACTGCAGGCAAGGGAACCGGCACAGGCTGGGTTCCATACTCATACGACTTGTCGACATTTGAAGCAGGAACCGGTGTTCAGATCGAATTCAGATTCAAAACAGACAATGACGGTGATACAGGTACCGGTTTCTACATTGATGACATCACAATTGAAGGAGCCTACACAGGATACACTGGAACTTCAGATGGATCACCGGAATTCACAGTACCCATGGGATCCCCGTTCCCCAACCCTTCACATTCCACAGTCAGTGTTCACCTCTTCTCTGAGATTCAGAGAGACTGGACCCTTGGTCTTTATGATATCAGTGGAAGAATGATAAGCGAAACCAAGGGAACATCACCAGTTAACTCCACGGTAAACCTGAATGTATCAGATCTTGCACCTGGAGTGTACTTCCTTCGATTTTCAGCAGAAACCGAATCTTCAAGAAAGCTGGTGATCCTCAGATAACGAACTGGAGACGGACATTACTGAAAGAGAACTGATCGAAAAGGGTATAAGGGCCGGAGACTCCGATATGTATGACGAGGATCTGATCTGGTCACAGTTTAGTGGGGATAAGACAGATATCGGCATAGAGCTAATGCAGGTAATTAGAGCTATGAACAAGGCTCTGCCGCTTGAAAAGAAGCTTAGGGTTCTTTCCATTGGATCAGGATCAGAACCTCAGTTCAAGATACTGAAAGCAGCCTTTACAGCCTGCGTGAGCCTTATCGACATCGATGGTGTTCCCCTTGAGATCATAGGAAAGTATGCAGAGCAGAGGTGGATAAAGAACGTATCAACCATTCGGAAAGACTACACAAAAGTTCTTGTAGAGCAGACCAGTGCAGAACAGTTTCTAGGGAATGTTCTTAATGGAAAGAAGCAGGACCTGATCACTCTTCATCATTCTCTCTACTACTGCGAAGAAGAAGTATGGGCTGATCTGTTTACCAGCCTTTATCAGAAGATCCTGGCTGGCAGAGGAGCTATTCATGCAGTAATGATGACTTCAAAAAGTCAGGACCATTCTTCCACAACCTGGCTCTACAATCACTTTGCAGGTAAGTTTTTTGATTCCCATAACGATCAGGATCTGAAAACATTTGGCAAGAAACTGGCGAAGAACAAAGCTTTCAGCAGTGCAGTATTCACAAGGAAGACCCATAAGGTAAAATTCTGGATAGATGATTTTGAGAAATTCATGGCTGTGGTCTGGATGATCCTTCTCTACCCCGATGTACACAAATACACACAGGAGCAAAAAGAAGAGATCACCGGATACATCTACCACAATTTCTGGATAAGCAAAGAACCACTGGTGCAAATGCAGGATCATCTGATTATTCTAAAGAATCTGGAGGGATAACATGGAAGAACTTTCAACCCGTCAGCAACTGCTTTCCTCTATCAAGGAGCACAACAATGGTAGAAAAATCAGTATCCCTCAGGGGGTTAAGTGGGG
>JAGLDB010000231.1 GCA_023145935.1 Candidatus Sabulitectum sp.
CTGTGAAAAGAAGAGAGGTTCATCGATCTCCAGAAGATATGTGGAATCTTTCTGCCTGGTGATGTGCATTGTAACCACTGGTACACCAAGTTTCCTGGAAAGAATAGCAGGTGCCACAGGTGTTCGGGCCGCATGACCCATAAATGTAATGAACTCACTCTGTACACCCCTGGTGTTCTGGTCAATGAGCATACCCAGTGTTTTGTTCTTCCGCAGAAGGCGCAGCAGGGGACCGGCCCCGGCGTTCCGGTTTATGGTCTGTATGCCCGGTTTCTGTCTAAGCTTGTCTAGTACTTCTGTGGCTCCCTTTTGTGAAAGTGACCTTCCAACAACACCTATATCAAAACCAAGCAGTTTCATGACTCTGGGAAGAAGCTCCCACGGGCCGAAATGAGCTGTAACTGCAATAACTCCTCTGTTGTATGAAAGAGCTTGTTCCATGTTCTTCGATCCCCTGACAACAACCATCTTTCTGAAAGTTTTATCACTGCGGTAGGAAAGATAGAAAAAATCAAAGAATCCTGTAAGGATGCTGGTATAGATTTCAGCTGTGGAGACAGAAATGCCATTTTCCTTCATTATTCCAGGGCGATGTTTCTGAATTATCCGGTTTGACGGCAATGGAAGAATTGAAAGAAGTTTTCCAAGAACAGAAGCGTTGAACCGGGAGACAGGTCTGGGTGTCACCGCAGCCACAAGAATTACGAGTTTGACCGCCGGTACTGTTAAGGCATGTCGCAGGGTCTTGAATGGTATTTTCTTCATAGTGCGGTAGAATACATATTGTGCAGCAGGCCTGTCAAGAATGGGCTTATATCTTAGTGCGCCCAGAAGAACCGATTATATTTCCCTACTAATCCAATGGAAGGAATCTTCAGTGATACAAAAATTGATCCTGGTAGACACGCTGAGTCTTCTTTACAGAGGGCACTATGCAATGATGAAGAGCCCGCTTAGAGGAATTGATGGTGTGATCACCAGCGGGTTGAGTTTCTTGCTGAAAGAGCTTTATGCCATAATTGACTCAAATCCTGATTGCATGGTTGCTGCTGTGAGTGATGCGCCGGGACCGACCTTCAGGAAGGATATGTTTCCGCAGTACAAGGCAAATAGACCCCCAACACCGGATGACCTTAGAACCCAGACTCAGACAGCAAGAGAGTTGATACCCCTGCTGGGTATACCTTTCGTAGAAAAGGCCGGGCTTGAGGCAGATGACATCATCGCGGGTTTTGCAGTGGAATCATCTGTTCCTGTGCTTGTATTGTCTCCAGACAAGGATCTGCTTCAGTTGGTTAGCAGCAATGTATCTGTTCTTCGGCCGGGGAAATACGGCAGACCTTCAATAATGGTTGAGGCCGGTGACGTGACAGACATAATGGGCGTTCCAGCTGAATATGTAGCTGATCTTCTTGCCCTTATGGGCGACTCTTCAGACAACATTCCAGGTGCAAGAGGTATAGGTCAGGTAGGTGCTGTAAAGCTCATAATGCAGTTCGGAGGCATCGACGCAATCTACAGGAATATTTCTGAGGTTAAATCTGATTCTGTCAGGAAGAAACTGGTCGAATCCCGTGATATGGTTGAACTGAGCCTGGAGCTTACCAGGCTGGACAGGCCGCTTTCTCCTGATCTGAGGGAAACTGATCTTACGCTGAAAGAGCCTGATCTGAACAGAGCGCTACCTATTCTGACAAGGCTTTCGTTTTCCAGGATTGCCAGTCGTCTGGGGGTTGAGCTGCGGGCTCCTGAAGACAAGTCAGCTCCCATTGAGCAGTTCTCATGCAGGGTGAACATAGTCGAAGATATTGAAAGCGTTGATCTTCCGGGAAATGGCCCGGTCTGCATTGATACGGAAACAACATCCGTTGATCCCTTGAATGCAGAACTTATTGGGTTTTCATTCACATCCGTGGCAGATGAGAGCTGGTACCTTCATTTTACAGAGTCGAATCAGAGAGAGCATGTACTGAGATCACTGGAGACTCTGCTTAACAACAGAGGATATATTGCCCAGAATGCCAAGTATGACAGCCGTGTTCTTCACAGGTACGGAATAAGCCTCCCAGTGCCTTCTGAAGATCCGTACCTTGCAGACTACATATTGAGATCTGATGCTCGAAGCCACAGCCTGAAAAAACTCGTTCCCTTCTGGCTGGGGAAAGCCATGAAAACATTTGACGAGATATCGCATGGTACCGGATCACTGATAGGGATTCCTGTGGAGTCAGTGGCTGAATACTGCTGCACTGACTCTGCATCTACACTGGCTCTTTCAAAACGATTGACGGTTGAATTTGCTGATGAGCCTGAGCTTGAAAAACTTTACAGAGAGGTGGAGCTGCCGCTCTCTTTTGTTCTGGCAGACATGGAGAACCGGGGCATTGGCATAGACAACGATGCGTTGCGCCACGAGGGGGATCTGATCAGCAGTAAGATCTTCCAGTTGATGACACTTGCATCCGGTCAGACTGGCAGATCAGTAAATCTGGCCAGCCCCAGGCAGGTGGCATCGATCCTCTTTGATACATTAAGACTTGATCCAGTTAGAAAGACATCCAAAGGTGCCAGGTCAACGGACATGACAGTTCTCACAAAACTCCGCAATGAACATCCATTTGTAGAAACTCTTATTGAGTTCAGAGAGCTTTCAAAGCTATTGAATACTTATGTTGAGAAACTTCCGCATTATGTTAATTCTCAAACAGGACTGATTCATACTAATTTTAACCAGGCTGTGACTGCCACGGGAAGGCTGAGTTCAAGCAACCCCAACCTTCAGAATATCCCCATCAGAACCAGCAGAGGACGGGAAATAAGAAAGTGCTTTGTTCCCCCGGTAAAGGGGCATCTTTTTGTAACTGCAGATTATTCCCAGATCGAGCTTCGGATTCTTGCGCATCTTGCAGGGGAAGGTGCATTAAGAGAAGCATACAGAAATAATGCTGATATTCATTCACAGACCGCCCATGCTCTTTTTGGTAACGCTGAACCTGATAATAGAAGAAAGGCAAAGGAAGTTAATTTCTCTATCATATACGGTATCAGTGCATTCGGACTTGCTCAGAGGCTTTCTGTTTCAAGGGGAGAGGCTGCGGGGATTATCAGTCGCTACTACGAAACATATCCGGAAGTAGAAAGGTTTTACACTCACATGGTTAAAACTGCGGAAGAGGCAGGTGAGACAAGAACCATTCTTGGCAGAAAACGATCATTTACCGGAATGAAAGAAGCCAGAG
>JAGLDB010000232.1 GCA_023145935.1 Candidatus Sabulitectum sp.
GCAGGTGTAACTGATATGAGAAACGCTATTGATAAAGCCTCAGGTTACAAGTTATAGAGCCTTCAGGGGCTGTTGTGTTTTCTCTCTAAGGATATCTGCGGCCCCGCTCCAGTCCATATTATTGCCTGCAATCCCCTTGAACAGCAGTATTTTGAACCGGCTGCTCCATGAATTTCTCAAACCGTCATCTACATCCATGTAGGAGATGGTAAGTTCCAGAAGCCGCATGAGTCCAAGAACTGTTTCCAGCTCTTTACTCCGGGGTAGCTCCGGGTCATAGCAGCCCCCTTCTTCCCTGAAGCTGTTGAAGAAGGCTTTCTCCGCTGTGTGAATATTGCTGTAGTAGTTGAAGAGAAATAGTCTTATACCATACATTTCAAGTGCAGGGTGGGCGTATTGGCAGGTCTCCAGATCAAAAAAGCCTGTTGGCTGCCCATCTTCTCCCACAAGAAAGTTCATGGGATGCATATCTGTCATGACAAATGATGGCGGTGGTTCATCTGTTCTTCCGGTCTCCAGGTGGGTTTGAAAATAATGAGAAATGTCAACTGCTTCGCCTTTGGAGAAAACTCTACTGGAGTTTCGCATTCTGTACTCAAGAACATCCAGCATTCTCATGGCAAATATTTTTCTACTGCGGCCAGAAACCTCACGGCCATCAGCATCTCCGAATGATGAGGCATTAGCAGATCGTTGAAGCTGTGCGATGCTCTTTCCAAGACTCTTTAAACTCTTTGAACAAGCTTCCAGCGTGTGTTGATTCTTTTCCAGGTATTCGTTCCAGAGCAAGCCAGGCAGTTTTTCCACAAGCATGAACTCCTCGGATGTGAAAAGAATCACAGGGGCGGGCAGTCCAATCTCCCGAATCCGGTTGATATTGGATTCTTCCCTGTGTCTGCATAGAAGACCTCCGAAAAGGCTGTCTCTTTTGTGCTGGCGCCCTGAACCGAATCTTGCGATTGCCTGCTCACCATTATCCAGTGTTACATCAAACACAAAGTGGTTGGCACCTTCTGGGATACGCCTGATGGCTTTGTGTCTGATCTTTTTGGAAGAGAGGTATTCTGATGCTTCTTTATCAGTCATTGTCGCCTTTCAGGGAAATTGCCTGTGGTACATTTCACTTAATGTAATACTATTTGAAAAGTAGCTCTGCTTTGTTTCCTGGGAGGCAGATAAGGCAGTTGCTCAAATGCTGTCCGAGGCACTGGAGCAATCCACATGGGGAGTCTCTGCACAATTCATTAGTTTTGTCCGTGGTGTAACTTTGCCAATTTCATAATATTGAATGTTTACACTGCACAGTATGTTGCTTGTAAAATCTGCTGGAGGGGAGAACATGAAACTTGAATACAGACTTTTGAATGCTACCGGTTCGTATCCGGCTGATTGTCACTTCATACTTCAAAGGTGGGATCCGGGGGACGATGAGTTCAGCTGTGAGAGCTTTGTGATCCAGGTTAAAGATGGCCGCATCATTGCAGTGACAGGATCGCTCGGGTTTTACAAAGACATCTGGCGCTCACCCTCTGGTACCGTTTTTGTCCATGGTGGCAGATCTGTTCTCTGGAGTGACGATCCGGTACAGGGCGGGGGCGGTTGGAATGAACAGAGCTATGTTACCGGTCATGGCATCTGGGGTCTGGATGATGATTTTGTTCTGGCATACGGTGATTCCATGGGTAGAGATATGTTCTGTTTTCACGATGTACGCTGGAAGCAGATCGATGCGCCGGGTTATGTCATGGACGTACATGGAATTAATCCTGATCTGCTGTATGCAGCTGGAAGTCACGGAATAGCAAGATTCAACGGTAAGAGCTGGGACCGTGTCCCATCAGGTACCGGCAGGGCTTTTACTTCGATCCATGTAGTCTCGGAAAATGAAATGTATGCCATTCTTGACCGGGAGCAGGTCTGGAAAGGCTCGGTGGACGGCCGGGCTCCCATGACAGAGAAGCGAGGTTACCCGGCTCTTACATGTATCGCAAAGTGGAATGATAAAGTCTGGGTTGGTGACAGCTACTCCGGCCTTTCTGTGGTGGAAGAGAACAAGCTGAAGGTGGTTAAGGAGAAACTTCGCCTTCAAAGCATGGTTGCAGGAGAAACACTGACTGTTACTCACGCCTATGGTATCAGTGGAACTCGGAACGGAGAAAAGTTCAGAGGATTCAAAGTTGATGCTCTGGTGAACATTCTTGGAAGTCAAAAGCCGGTGTGGTTATAATGGTTCGGATATATTCGTGAGTACACTTCGTATATTCTGGATGGTGGTTCCACGGGGGCTTGATGTTCTTTGTTCAGCGAATGAACCGTATGTAAACAATGATTCGTTACCAGTTGGCTATATCGCAGCCTATCCTACCCTTGCTGAATTTCTTCAGGGAGCGGAACTGGTGGGTGATTGCTGTTCTTTTTCAGGCATTGGCAGGCGAAAGGTTGTTGTGGCAACTGCAGACGGTGTTGATATCATTCATCCCTGGGCTGACCAGGCAATGGATTGTGTATTCATAAAGCCTCTTTCTGTTATGAACAGTACTCCATTTGTTGACTGGCTTCAGAATCTTGCAGAGTCGGGGAATGTTTCTTTCCGGGAAGACGCTGCTTCGCTCCTGGAAGACATCAGGATCAGTATTGATGATCCAATGGATTGACTCTGCTTTGCCGTCTACTACAATCTGCCGGAGCTACAAAAAGTGTGACCTTTTGGCTCTATCTATAGCTACAGGAAAAGAGACTTGATCCCTCCAAACGTGACCCGCTCAAGAGCAGAGTTGTAGTCATCCACAACGAAGTTATCCATGTAGAACATCGGTGCTCCGCTGTCGTAGCCGCATACCACACCAGTCATGCCCATACCCAGATTGTGTGTGTTGTCCTGGGCGCTGGAGTTAACAGTGCCATTCACGGAAAGTTTGAGCTCCACTGGATTCGATCCGGTAACCTCGAAAGATATGTCATACCAGGTGTTTGCATTCATTGGGTAGTAATAATCCTGGGAAAGGATCGTATACTCTCCACTTGCATTCACATAAGCGATGACAGTTGCTCCCAGTGGTGGAGTTGCGGGATAAATTCCAGCCATGTAACATTCGCTGGTGGAGCCGTTCAGTCTGGTTAGAAGTCCGAAGACCGCTTCTGATCCTGTGAACTTTATATCTGTGCTAACTGACCCTTCAAGCCAGATAGCAGACCCGAGACATATATAAGTGGCAAAACTGTCACTGCCCCA
>JAGLDB010000233.1 GCA_023145935.1 Candidatus Sabulitectum sp.
CCTTGAAACTTGGCTCTTAGAGCAGAAAGCCGCACGCTTGAATCGCTGCTGCCAGCCGAGTCAAAAGTCTTTATCGCGTCTTCCCACCAGCCTCCGGAAGAAGTACATGTTGCCTCCAGTTCAGAAAGAACCCGGGAACCGATGGTTGCAGGCATATACTTCACATCGGAAGCAGCCAGTTGAAGCTGCCCCACTGTTATACCCGCAGGAGCCAGAAGAAGCCTTGCTGCTCTCTCTCCCAGGTGTGTCGGTACAGGAAGTGACAATACTGAAGGCATCAATTCAAGATCATCTCTGTACAGCCAGCCCAGAAGCAGAACATCGTCAGCGGAAACCAGCTCAACCGCAAGTTCCTGCTCACGGCCCAGATCAAGAACTGATATTTTCCACCCGGTGAGGTCTCCCCAGCCACTGGATTGAAGACTGTCAAGCACCGCAACGCACCGCACAGTCATTCCTCTGCCATTATAGGCTCCAACAAATCGCCAGAGTATATCCATTCTTCCAAATTCCGAAGGATCCATTCTTCTTAGCAGACGAACTGCCTGATCCTGGGCTCCGTTCTGCAGAAGAGAATCAATCTCATAAAATGGAGACGGAACAGTGTGTACCATGGAAGAACCAACTGATGTGTCATCATTCACCACTCGACATGACGAGCCGGCAAACAGAAGTGCAAACACTGCAATGCTTCCGATCAATAACCCCTGTACCCTGCCAGGTATAAAGTGTCGATGTAATGCGCCGCTATCCTGAGCTCCAGCAAGGCGCTGGTTAATGCGCATAGCATCGCTATGTAATTGAAACAGTAACACAGCTGGAGCTCTGGAGAGCCAGCATAACGCGACAGCTATTGCTTGACGGGGTACTAGATTAGAAGAAGTTATTCTGCAAGCCAGCCGGGTAACCGAAAGCCCCGGTTCACATCGCTTTCTCTTCACAAAAACACTCCGATCATGTTAATCAATAATGTCAATATCTCTCATCAGCTCGGTTTCAAATTCTTCTGTAGATACTATGTTGCCTCTTCCATACTCTGGCATTTTGTGATAATTGCAAGGTTATGCCCCAGGGGAATCTGTGTTATTGGGGCAACAGGCTGTTGCCCAATTGTATCTTTTTTCACAAAAAACAATCTCCTTGTCGATTCGTATACTCTTAATGCCTGAAGTGTCTTACAGCTGTGAATACCATAGCTATGCCGTGTTCATTGCATGAAGCTATAACTTCTTCGTCACGGATTGAACCACCAGGCTGAATGATTGCTCTAACACCTGCTTCCGCGGCCTTGTCAGGGCCATCACGGAACGGGAAGAAGGCGTCGCTGGCAAGTACCGACCCTGAAAGATCATTGTTCTCCCGGAGTGCTCTGCGCACTGCAAGATCCAGGCTTTCAATTCTGCTTGGCTGGCCAATACCCACCCCCAGGGTTCCTCTGCTGTCTCCTATCACGATGGCATTGCTCTTAACACCTTTGACAACTTTCCAGGCAAGATCAAGAGCTACAAGCTCTGAAGGTGTTGGCTTTCTTTCTGTAACAACAGTCCATTCAGAAGCTGTTTCCAGAGCAAGATCCGGTTCCTGAACCAGCAGACCTCCCCAGATAGACCGAAGAAGCAGGGCACTATCTGTGGCTATAGGCATTCTCAGTATTCTCAGATTCTTTCTTTTCTGCAGTCTGGCAAGAGCGTCATCATCAAAATCAGGGGCAATAACTATCTCAAGAAAAATACCTTTAAGCTCCTTAACCAGTTCCATGTCAACAGTTGTGGTGCAGGCCAGAATTCCTCCGTAAGGAGATACCCTGTCTGCTCTGAACGCGTTCTGGAACGCTTCAGAAGCACTTTCACCACAGCCCACACCGCAGGGGTTCCCATGCTTTGCCAGAACAACGCAAGGCACCCCGCCTGTAAAGTCGGCAGCTATGGAACATGCAGCAGATGCATCAAGATAGTTGTTGTAGCTCAATGCTTTGCCACCAAGAACCTCTGCACTTCCGAAACCTTCTTTAGGCCAGGAAAAATGAACAGCGGCTTTCTGATGAGGATTCTCTCCGTAACGAAGAGCAGGAGCAATTCCCTCTTCCAGCTTCAGGGAAACATGCAGGTCGTAAGCAGAGGTAATGGAGAATGTTCTGGATGCCATTTCCCGCCTGAACAGCTCATCATCACTGCGGTTCCTGATCGCTTCAAGAACAGATGGGAAAACATCGCTGCCTGTGGCACTGATAACATGATGCCAGTTCTTCGCAGCACCTCTGGCCATTGTAGGGCCGCCGATATCAACCAGCTCTATTGTTTCTCTGGAAACCGGGTCCATATCCATTGCTTTGTAAAACGGATAGAAGTCAACAGCAACAAGGTCGAAGACCGGCCTGCCTTCAAGAGCCCTTGATTCCCGTGCATCTCCGTCGGCTAGAATAGAAGCATGCAGCTCGGGATGAAGTGTTTTCACCCTGCCGCCAAGTATGGAACTGATACCTGTTAGTTCTTCCGTTCTGCGCACGGAAACACCGGCTTTTTCCATGGCATCGGCAGTTCCACCTGATGCCCACAGTTCCCAGCCAAGATCTGCAAGCCCCATGGCGAAATCTTCAAGCCCGTTTTTGTTCCAGACGCTTATTAGTGCAGTTCGTTTACTTGCTTCCATCAAGCCACCCCCTGGCGTGGTAAAACGGGATCTGTTCTCTCTTGTGGGCACTGCGGGAATGCAATAGAGCAATCCGCTCCGCTGCCCCTGCAGACACACTGTCAGACCCCTGAGTAAAGTACTTCTTTATTTCGTCATAGGTAACGCCCATCTCATCTTCATCACTCTGATCAACCCACAACCCTGCTGATGGAACCCGGACCAGCATCCACTCCGGCAGCTCAAGGTACCTGGCGAGTTCACCGACTTCATCTTTCCACAGGTCAGCTATGGGAAGAAAATCAGCTGCGCCGTCTCCCCACTTCGTCCAGTATCCTGTTTTAGTCTCTGAAAGATTTCCTGTACCGGCAACAAGCCTCTTGTGGGAGTATGCGTATTCCATTGTCATTCTAAGCCTGGCTTTTACATTGGCCAGATTCAACACATCCGAGCTATCCAGAGATCCCGCTGCAGCAAAGGCATGAAAGATCGGTGAAATATCAATTTCCTTCGCTGTTATACCAAGATGCTCTGCTGTTCTTTGGCCGTCCCGGGTATCAGCTTCAATGCTCTCGCAGGGCATTATAAGACCAA
>JAGLDB010000234.1 GCA_023145935.1 Candidatus Sabulitectum sp.
TGGTTTTTGAATCGAGATTTGCTGTAGGCTCATCTGCAATGATAAGGGCTGGTCTTGAGACCATAGCCCTGGCCACAGCCACCCTCTGCTGCTGTCCACCGGAAAGCTTCGATGGCAGTCTGTCTGCGTAATCTTCCAGTTCAACCTGCTGGAGTATCTCCATTACTCTTTCATGCCGTTCCTTTTTGTGAATACCCTGAAGCAGCATGATGTACTCGATGTTCTCCTCTACGGTAAGAACCGGAAAAAGATTGTATGCCTGGAAGATGAAACCGATATTGTCGCGCCTGTAATTTGAAAGCTCTTTTCCGCTCATACCTGAGATGAGTCTGCCGGAAAGCTCAACCTCACCATCTGTGGGAGTATCCAATCCTGCCATCAGGTTCAGGAATGTTGTTTTACCGGAACCGGAAGGGCCTATGATCGCAGTGAATTCCCCTTCTGTCAGGGTGAAATCAATACCTCGGACTGCCTCCACCGGAACCCCGTTGTCGTGATAGGTCTTCTTGAGACCTCTGGTTACGATTACGTTGCTTGTGTTGCTTGTATTCATCTATCAGTCTCCTGTCTTAAAGGCTTTTGCGCATGGCTTCAGAGGGGTTCAGGTTGCCAGCGTGAATTCCCGGATACAATCCGGCAAGTGTGGTGAAAAGAAGAGTTGCTGTAGGGTATATCCATATTCTCGACCAGTCTACAATTGTGTAAAGGGGTTTATCGAACATCACTCCCGAGAACGTAATGTCTCCGAAGTTAATTCCTACAGTAGCGTAGTATTCTATCAGCCCAAACCCGAGAATTACCCCGATAAGTGAGCCAACTATACCCAGCCAGAAAGCTTCAAGAAGAACCATAGCAGTAATGTTAAATTTTGAAGTACCAACAGCCTTCATTACCCCGAATTCATACATTCTTTCATAAACAGACATGAAAAGTGAGTTGATTATTCCAAATAACACAAGCCCGAATAGTATCAGCGCCATTATCGTAAGGCTTACATTCACCATTCTAAGCAGGGATGCTATCTGCGGTGCCAGGGTCGGCCAGCCTTCAGCTCTGTTGCTGTCAGGTGAAAAGGTACTGTAGAATGCCAGATCCGGATTCATTGCAATCATGGGATCCGGGAATCTGATAGCTATCTCATGAAACTCGTCCTTTAGCCCAAGAAGGCTTTCTGCGGATTCTATGTTTACATAGGCTGTGTATCGATCGTACTGGTCAGATCCGAACTTGCAGATACCTGATACCATGAACATCCGCGAAGCAAAACCACTGTCTGCCATGGCTGCAGTAATTACAGCAATATCTCCCAGAGCAATATCCATATCATCTGCCAGTTTGTGACCTATGATTATTTCCATGCTGTCACCGGAAAGGTAACTGCCGGTATCTATTGCAACTTCCAGCATAGAGATCTGACTCTCGGTAAGATGATTTACTCCCATAAGGGTAACAGGTTTCATCTCCATTGCCGACTGAAGGGAAGCCGGGGAGATCAGTCTGCCTGTTGAAGCAACTACCAGTGTATCCGCTGCAAGCATGCTTTGAATTCTCACAGGGTCTTCAATGGTATACGAGATTCTTGCAGTTTCCCGGAAACCTGCTCTGTGGATCTGCGCATCGCCCATCCAGGTGCGGGTTGTGCTTTCAATCATGTGAGCATTCATGCCCACAAACAAAGCGTCAGAGAACATAAGTGAAGCAAGACCCGCTCCGATAGCAATGCCTGTAATAATGGTTCTTCGCTTGTTCCGCATAACATTACGCCATGACAACATCATTAGTTTCTTAAACATATCACACCGTCCGGAGGGATTTTGCTGCATCAGTGTGAGCAGCCTTCAAGGCCGGTATCAAGCTTACAACCGAAGCGGTGATCATGATACAGACAGATGGAATCCAGTAACAGGCAGGAGTAATTGAAGCAACCATTTCACGGAAAACAAAACCCCCGTAATCCAGTGGAGGGTCCAGGCTCATTCCATGCTTCGACAAAATCAACAACCCTATAGTACTGAGCACACAACCCAGCACGATGCTCACCAGCCCCATTACATTTGCCTCAAGTACAATCATTCGAACTATTGATCTTGGTTTTGTTCCGATTGCCTTCATCACTCCAAACTCTCTTCGTCGTTCCAGAACCATCATTAAAATTGTGTTAAGAACACCAAGGGCTGCAACACCTATAATTATGCCCAGCATTATTTTAAGCTGAGTTTCATCCGCTTTCATCCCTGCATAGAATTCCCTGGCAAATACCTTCCAGGAAGCAGTGGAAAGACCTAGAGAGTCTGTCACTGAAGAGATTTCTGCGGCAACCCTGTCAACTTCTTTAAGTGAGGTTGTCATTACAGCAATTTCATGCACCCTGTTATCCAGGGCAAAAAGAAGCTGGGTGTCTGCAAGTGTAAGGTAACAGGTTGTCCGGTCAACTTCAGTATTTCCCGTTGACACAATTCCTCTGACCATGTACTTTCTGTCAGCTCCACTGCCATCCGCTGCCTGAGAGAAAAGAATCAGAGAATCTCCCACAGAAACATTCAGCGTTAGCGCAAGTTCTTTTCCTAAAAGTATCATTCCAGTTGCTCTAAGAGAGGAGTCCGCAATGGATGCTGTAAGCATTTCACCATCTGTGATCTGACTGGAGAAGCCTGTTGCGTTTTCTTCCATCACAGGATCTATTCCAATAATGGAGGCAGCGGCAGAGTTAGAGAATATTCCGTCTGATGCCCCCTCTTCTCTGGAAGCCAGCAGGGCTCCCACATATATTCTGGGAGCCCATGTTCGAACGCCATCAACTGTCTCGATCTGTTCTCCCACAGTTATGTAATCGTCAACTGTATCGTAAATAGATGGGCTATTCAGATATCCACTTTTGTGCACTTGAACCTGACCGGTCTGGTGGTTTGTGAAAAAAAGGATCATCCCACTGTATGAACCATCCATCCAGCCTATCGAAAGGCTTGAAAGAACAAAACCACCGGTCATTGTCATGATTGTCAGAATGGTTCTTCTCTTCTGACGAAAGATGTTTCTCCAGGCAAGTTTTGAGGTCAGACCCATTTCTAATTTCCGCCGGACTGAAGATTGTCCAGAGAAAAGACGTCTTCACTGACACCCTGGTTGAATGATGCGTTCGACCAGGTTATGGTTGTACTCTGTTCCGGTTTGTTTGCTGGAACTACCTGCATTACCGTGGGTATTGTTCTTCCGCCCA
>JAGLDB010000235.1 GCA_023145935.1 Candidatus Sabulitectum sp.
GGATACAGTCCGTCCTCATCACTGTGGGTTACAATACCCGGTCTGTTGTAAAGACTTGGCAGATAGGTTCCTCTTCCATTACTTAACGCAGCAACACCAATGTGTCCGGAAAAAGCCATGTAGGCAGCAAAGTAATCAGGATGAAGCATCATAAGAGAGAAACTTCCTGATGCACCATCGGAAAACCCGCCAACGAATACCTTTGAGTCATCAACTCTGAAGGTGGATTTCATCCAGTGAACAATATTCATTATCCCGGTTTCCCCAACCGTGTCCCACCATACAGCGTCCAGCTGGGCGCAGGGAAAGGCGATAAGATAACCTTCTTCCAGAAGACGGGGAATCAGATACCATTCAGATAAATCGGTTGAATCCATTGTTCTGAGGTCTGGAGTACTCACTCCACCATGAAGCCAGACGAATAGAGGGGCTGGTTCTTCCGGATCATATCCTGGTGGAATGACGAAGTAGAAGTGTCTTGTTACGTTATCAGGGTAGAGAATATCTGCTGTTAGAAGGGTGTTGTTTACAAAGTCGTTTTCTATTTCCGATGCATTGAGAAGATCGGCAACACAATACACTTCGGAAATGAACTCACGAAATTCAGAAATGCTTATCTCTTCCGTCTGATAATTTTCCAGTGAGATTCCAGCAGATGATATCAGTATCGAAGCTATGATCAAAAAACTCATAATACCCCTCTTGCTTTCAAAGAATGTTTCTGTAAGCTTGTCAAGCAGGATACTGCATGTTACAGTTACAGGTTGTCAACAGCACAGTATTTGCTTTAGCCATGCTTCGGAGCTATTTATCAGGCAGGAGCAAATTCTTACAGGGGGATTAATGGACAGTTCACAGTATTTCGTCGTGGCAATTCTCGGAGCTATTATTGTTCTGCTTTACCGGAGAAAACTGTCCCCTTCTGTGATATTCCTTTCTGCAGCAGCAGTTCTTGCTTTTTCAGGGATTATCTCTCCTGCTGAAGCCCTTTCCGGTTTCGGGAACGATGCAATTGCCGTGATGCTAATGCTTCTTGTGATCAGTCAGATCATCTGGAGAACCGGTTTTGTGCAGTGGATCTTTGAGGTAAGGCTCAAGCCCTCAAACAGGTACAGGGTCTTCCTCGCACAGATGATGCCTTTTGTGGGTGGAAGTTCTGCCTTCATGAACAATACCCCTGTTGTTGCAATGATGATCCCGTTTGTGACCGACTGGGGAAATCGCCACAATGTACCGGCTTCGAAATTACTAATGCCGCTGTCATGGGCAGCTATTCTTGGTGGAATGGTTACGCTTATTGGTACATCTACCAACATGATAGTGAACAGCCTTGTTGTTGGAGCCGGCGGAGAAGAGCTCTCAATCCTTGATTTCACCCCTGTTGGTCTGATGATGTTCATTGGTGGTATGGGCTATGTGCTGCTACTGGGTTACAGAACACTTCCTCTGCGTAAAAGCCCTTCAGAAAAACTTGCGGAAAGCCCCAGAGAGTACATATCAAATCTTATAGTTGAAACAGGTTCGGATCTTGTTGGCAAAACCGTGGATTCAGCAAGCCTCAGAAGCCTGAAGGATCTATTCCTGGTGGAGATACTTCGAGGGGATTTTGTAATAGCACCTGTGGTGCCCACTGAAGTTCTGGAGGCAGGGGATCAGCTTCTGCTTGCAGGAAAGATCTCTGCAGTAGCAGAACTCGCCGCTGGTAGAAAAGGTCTTTCTCTGGCAGGGGAAGAAGATTTTCCCACTGCAGAGAAAATAAATGTGGTAAAAGTTGTTGTTTCTCCCAGGTCATCCTTCATTGGGATGAAAGTGAAAGACAGTAACTTCCGAGGCAGATTCGATGCGGCAATTCTTGCTGTTCACAGGCAGGGCAAAAGGCAGGAGGGAAAGATCGGTGACATGAAACTTCGATCTGGCGATCTTCTTCTGCTTGTAACCGGGGAAGATTTTGTCGGTTCAACCACGGATACTGAGGATTTTTTTGTGATCTCCATGATAAAGCAGATACACAACATAGATATGAAGAAATCCATCTTCATTACAGCTTCAAGTTTTTCATGCATACTTCTCAGCATATTCGGGCTTGTTCCTCTGTTCAATTCCCTTCTGGCTCTTATTGCAGTTTTTCTGATCTCAAGAATTGTTTCTTCCAGTGAGCTTAAGCAGATGATAAATATGGATCTGCTTGTAATAGCAGCTTTTGCCCTTGCTGTTGGTAAAGCAGTACAGGTTACCGGCCTGGGTGACTTGCTGGCAGGTTCTGTTGTTGCATGGTTTGAGCCACTTGGTGTTGTGGGGGTGCTGGCTGCTGTTTACATCACCACAAACATTCTTGCTGAATTGATCACTACCACTGCTGCTGCTACTATAGTTTTTCCCTTTGCTGCAGCATCAGCTGCGGCTCTGGGCGTGGACGGAACGCCGTTCTACCTTGCAGTTGCTTACGGTGCAGCGGCTAATTTCATTACACCTGTAGGTTATCAGACAAACCTAATGATCTATGGTCCCGGCGGGTACCGCATGAATGATTTCCTGAAGGCGGGTCTGCCTCTGAAACTTCTCTGTGCTATTATTGCAATCCTGGGGCTTTCGCTTGTTCACGGGTTTCTTTGATCTCACCAGACCGTATCATCTCCGGTGTAATCTTCTTCTCTTTCGCTGCTCCAGCAGATCACAACTGCAGTTTTATCTGTGTTGTTTTCAAAGGTGTGTTTTATGCCTTCGGGAATTGTAAGAATTGAAGGGACAGCTGCTGAGAGGATGATGTCTCCTTCTTTCTGCTTAACAGTGATCGTTCCGGAGAGAATCAGGATCTGTTCATTCCTGGCTGGATGAGTGTGGTTGCCCCTTGCGCATCCCGGTTCTATTGAAAAGGCGTGGCAGTTGCTGATGTCTCCTGTGTCTGGAAGGTGCTCAAAGGGATTTACTACAAAACCTCTTTCATCTCTGTGATCATTAAGGCTGATTTTATCCATTGCTTCCTTTCGATGTAATGTATTCTGTGAGATTTTCTTCCTGGGTGCAACTCTTGTTTTATGTGTGTACATTTGCATATGTTTGCATAAATGCTATATGAAAGGATGCTATGGAACCGGAGGAAATGCGTTTCTACAGGAAAAGATCTGAGACTTTGAAAGCTCTAGCCAATCCTTACAGAATATGGATGCTGGAGAAACTGGCAGAGGGTGAGCTCTGTGTCTGTGAATT
>JAGLDB010000236.1 GCA_023145935.1 Candidatus Sabulitectum sp.
AACGGCAGTTACACCCTGGACAGCCTTTCCAGGTACATTTATGCTGGTCTTCTGCTGGGAGACTGGAGTGTGGAATTTCAGAGACCGCCTGATGACAACAGCAGTGATAAAGGCGACTACTTCTACGATTCTGCCACAGGAGGTTATGTCTGGGCGGGAGAGAATCAGGGAACCCATTTTGCCAGAAAGTACATATCCATACCAAATTCAATTGAACTGATGGGTACAACAGTCAGCGGTGTTTCCGGAGTATTAGAGAATTACAGCGTATTCGCCAACTATTCCAGCAGGCAGGGAAATCTCTTTAACAGTGAAGCTACCACCAGAGAGGGTACTCTGTCCGGGGGAGAGGTTGCAGTTGTTCCCTGGGAATCAGGCCCTCAGATGAACCTCAGCGGCAGATATGTGTCTGCTGGATTCAATACACCGGACGACATGGATTCCGATGCAGATATTCAGAAGTGGGGGTTACCCCCGGGCTGGAAGGGCAGAGACAGTTTTATCTTCGGAGACCTGGGTGGAGAAAGACTGCTTTTTTCAGCAGGAGAAAGATTTCTTGAAGAGGGAGGTACTTCAACCATTGCTGGAATTGAATACATGCCATTTGACGGAAAGCTTCAGGCCTCAGTTGCGGTGAACGGTCTTTCAAGAACCGGTTCAGAATTGCTTATCGGCGGCAGGCGCGGTGAGATCCGTATGGATGTTGAAGTTCAATTGAATTCCGTAACACCATTCATGAATTCTTCCTATACAGAAGACAGCTGGGCAGACAGTCTCTCTGGTGGACTGGTCACATCCGATATGGGAGTCAGGTTCGAAACAGGCAGCTGGGAATCAACAGCAACAGCCGGTGGAGAGATAGACAGAAGAATTGGCATAACCCACCCGGACAGAACTTTAAGGCTTGGTTTTGCAACCAGAGGTACTGGAGTAGCATGGAATGCAAACAGCAGTATACAGCATTCCACAGGATGGTTTGAGGGCGGTGGTTCAACCAGCTCTGATGCTGTGAAAGCAGGCTACTCCGGACGAGTCGGAGGATTATGGATCTACAGCCAGTATACCGCAGGCGGTTACTTCTCAAAGCTGATGGACATAGTCTACACCTGGGTTGGTACCGGTAACGGTGACTTCAGTTACGATCCTGACACCGGCGAGTACTATCCTGACCCGTCAGGAGACTACCGGCAGACCTATATGCCCGGGCAGGGTGAAACAAGAGTTCTTGAGTCTTCCCTTGATGGCGGGTTCACATGGTCGGATTCTGCAAACACAGCTGGAATGGACGGTACCTTTAAACTTTCAGCGTCAGACGCGGAGGACAGGCTTAAAACCTACACCCTTGCCGGAGCTTTTGATGTCAGCTCGCCCGGTGGGTGGAGAGCATCGCTGGCACCCTATCTTACCTGGGAACAAACCGTTCTTTCCCGGCTGACTGTAAGGGCATCAGCTTCTGATCAGATTGAAGATTACAGCGGAGTGGGCAGTACAAGAGAGTCTTACAGAAAGCTGGAGGTCATTCCTTTCTTTAAACTGGAGGAGTGGCTGGAAGTAGAAGTTACCGCCATGACAGCATTCCGGAGGAGAGCCCTGTACGGAGTAAGAGAGACTGATGAGGTTGGAGGCAGTGTAGACCCCACATTCATCACGGAATTCGGGCTGGACGCAGGCATAAAGGTCTCAGGGGAGAAGAGACAGGAGAGAGATAGCAACCTGAGTGCTTACAACTGGGGGTTTGAACCTCATGTTTCAATGAACGGCGGTGGGTGGAGAGCTTCAGGCAGCTTCACAAGCTGGTATATGCCGGGAGACGAGATCATCCCGTCGTGGTTCTTTGACGGCAGAGAAACAGGCTGGACACTTGAGCCCCGATTGTCTGTTGGAAGAAACATCAACAGGTGGTTTAATGTTACCCTTTTCTACTGGGGCAGAAAAGCCGCAGAGAGCCCCTGGACCCAGCGCGGCGGTATTGAGGGCACGGTGAACTTCTGATGACAGTTCTACTGATAACAGCTCTACTCGCGTCAGCCATGGTAAAGATTACCGGCGCTCCTCCATTCCCGCCAGTGCCAGCTGAGATCGAAGTTACTGATTCACAGATCACAGAAATGAGAGATGATGTTCTCAGCTGGTATCTGCAGAGAGGTTACCCCTTTGCGGCAGTTGTTATGTACTTCTCTGCTGAAGACACACTTACAATAAACACAGTTCCCGGCAGACATGCCAGCCTTGAAGAGATCAGATTTCCGGATTCTGTAAGAACTACCCGCACAATTCTTCTTAGAGAGTTGACTCTGCCACCGGGAGACCTCTACACTGCGGAGCCGGTTCAGGAGTGGCTTGCAGCGCTTCAGAGATATCCGTTCATCCAGTCCGCAGGGCCGGTGAGTGCTGCTCTTGGCCCAGGGGGCAACATCACTCTTCTTGTCCCTGTAGAGGAGGCTCCTGCAGGGTGGTTTGCAGGTGATCTGGATTTCTCAAGCACAGGAGGATTTACCGGCGGCGGAGAGGTGGTGTTCACAAGCATCTTCGGCACCGGGCGCAGGCTTGAGCTGGCGGCATCAGCAGTTGAATGGGGAGGAGTGGACGCAGCGGGAATGTACCGGGAACCCTGGATAATGGGTTCTCCGCTTTCAGTTCAGCTTGAAATTGAACAGCAGGTACCGGACAGCGGCAGCGTTATCAGAGAATGGTCCAGCGAAGTAATTCTCAGTCTTGGAAACATTGATGTATCAGGCGGCGCCGGCACCTGGAAGAGCTATCCTGCCAACCAGCCGGATGAAAGCTTCAGATATGGCTCAGCAGGAATAAAGATTGACTACACATCAAGCACTGCGCAGGGCAGAGACGGCTTTATCGGTGAATTGACCACTGAGGCCGGCAGTGCGGCAGGTCCTGACTCTACCTACCTTCTTACCAGAGCAGAGACAGAGATGAATTACACAACCTTCAAAGGCATGTTAGGTATGGGAATAACAGCCAGAGCAGGTGGAATAATAAGTGGAGACTGGCTGCCTTCAATGGTGACTCGCCTGGGGGGCTACGGCACCCTGAGAGGTTATGTACAAGACTCATGGAGGGCAGGAGCATGGGGGATTCTTTCGCCTGAACTCTCTCTTGGTGAAACAGCAACACAGGTTTATCTTTTCTCGGATCTCGGCGCTCTGGACACAGCAGACCACGGAATGCAGTACCCTGCCTCGGTCG
>JAGLDB010000237.1 GCA_023145935.1 Candidatus Sabulitectum sp.
ACAACAAGAATATGTCACTCAAAAAGCATTGTAGAAGTAGGACCCCGCAAAGAGGTTCAGGTAAAAGGCTACACAAAGGACATTGCCAAAAGAGTTCCTATTCCTGCAAACGCGAGAAAAATGCATTCGAGAGTTGTTGCAAGGCTTAAAGCGTTGGAAGAATGGGGTTATGACAGCCCGCTTAACAGAATTGAAATGGCTGATAAATCTCTTGGAATCATCACCAGCGGTATCAGTTATCAGTATGTCAAGGAAGTGTATCCGGAAGTCAGCGTCTTAAAGCTGGGAATAACCAATCCGCTTCCGTGGAGACTCATCAAGGAATTTATCGATCAGGTTGATAAGATAATATTTGTTGAAGAGGGAGAGCCTTATCTTGAAGAGCGGATCAGATCGCATTTCCTCATTGATGGTATTGGCAGCGAGCTGATGTCTGTAGAGGGAGAGCTTAATCCGGAGCTTGTGAGAAAGGGCATCAAAGACGGAGAGAGCCTGGCAATCACTTTTGATGAGATTGCACTTCCAGGAAGACCGCCAACGCTTTGTGCCGGTTGTCCGCACCGTGGAGCTTTCCATACTCTTGCAAAGATGAAAGCCAGCTCCACAGGCGATATCGGTTGCTATACTCTGGGTCTTATGCCCCCTTACAACGCCCTGGAAACCGTGGTCTGCATGGGTGCATCTATAGGTGTTCTTGCCGGTATCGAGAAAGCGGTGGGCAGGGAAAAGATGCCCAAACTGGTCAGTGCCATCGGGGAATCAACATTTGTGCACTCGGGAATAACCGGCCTGATAGACATGGTATACAACGGTAATACCGGTACAGTGATGATAATGGATAACAGTCTTACCGCAATGACAGGAGGACAGGAAAACCCCACTACCGGTAAAAACCTTCGAGGAGAGCCTGCCCCGGCTCTGGATCTTGAAAAACTTGTTCTGGCTTGCGGAGTTAAGCATGTAAAGACTGTTGATCCTCATGATCTTCCCTTAATGAAAAGAACTTTCCAGGAAGAATTTGACAGAGAAGAGCTCGGTGTAATTATTACAAAGAGACCCTGTATAATGCAGTACAAGCCAAAGCGGAAAACTGTAGCAGTGCATGACCCGGATAAATGCGTTCACTGCAAGCTCTGCGTGAAGCTTGGTTGTCCTGCAATCAGTTGGGATGCCGAGAAGAAAATTCCAGTTATAAGTGAGATTCTCTGCTGGCCCAACTGTAACCTCTGTGTTCAGGTGTGTCCCAAAGATGCACTCTCCAAAGATCTTGAGGGGGTAGTGTAATGAGCAAGGTAAAGAATATTATCATATGCGGAACCGGAGGTCAGGGAATCCTTATGGCCAGCGAGGTTCTTTGCAGCGCAGCATGGCGATCCGGTTTCGATGTGAAAAAGAGTGAGGTTCACGGAATGGCCCAGAGGGGTGGTTCCGTCTCCAGCCATGTAAGATTTGGAGAAAAAGTTAACAGTGTTCTTGTAGAGAAAGGCGCAGCGGATGTGGTGCTTTCTCTGGAAAAAATGGAAGGCCTCAGGTGGGCCGGTTACCTTTCTCCGGAAGGCAAACTAATCACCTGTGACCTGACAATAGAACCAATGACAGTGAATACCGGTTCAGCGGTTTATCCCGATGTGGAAAAGATCATCGAGGAAACGGCAATTCCAAACCTCATGATTCCTGTTATGGACATTGCAAAAGAACTTGGGAACCTGCGGGTTATGAACATAATTCTGCTTGGTGCCGCCTCGAAGCACCTGCCGGAGATATCTGAAAAATTCTGGTTTGAAGCCATAGAGGAGAGGGTTCCTCCAAAGGCACTTGAGGTTAATCTGGAAGCGTTTAAAAGAGGCAAAGAACTTTAAAGAAAAGGGAAGAGGGTGGCTGTCCCGCCGCCCTCTTTCAGCGGAGATATTATGGAATGGGTTTTGGCTGCGCTTGTTGGTGTTGCGTTAAGTGCTGCCTGTGGATTTCGTGTTTTTGTTCCCATGCTCGTTATGAGCATTGCCGTGCACTCCGGTCATCTCACTCCCGCTTCCGGATTTGAGTGGCTTGGAAGCTGGCTGGCTCTTGCCGGTTTTGGTCTTGCCACAGTGATTGAAATAGTTGCTTACTTCATTCCGGTGGTCAACAATGCTCTTGATGTTATTGCAACCCCCGCCGCAGCAATTGCAGGTACTGTTCTTACAGCGTCCATGGTGGGAGATATCTCTCCGCTGCTCAGATGGTTTCTTGCAGCAGTTGCCGGAGGAGTGGTGGCCGGTGGTGTTCAGGTCGCAACGGTCTCTCTGCGCTCTGCGGCATCACCATTCGGAGGCTCCGGAGTGATCTCATTTGTGGAAGATGGCGCAGCAGCAGCCACATCGCTACTTGCAGTAACGATTCCACTGCTGGCAATAGGTCTTATTGGTATCCTTGGCATTTTTCTCATACGACGGAAACACTTTAGAGCAAATCGGGTATAAGAGATAAATGTGACACAGACCAACGAATGGAGTTACGATGTTATTTTTTCTGATCTTTACAACCCTTGTTTTCCAGACCCCCGGTACAATTGTTCTGAATGAAGTCATGTATAATCCTGATGGCAGCACTCTTGGGCTTGATGAACACATGGAATGGATCGAGATCTACAATGCTTCTTCTGAAGCTGTTAATCTTGCTGGAATGATGATCAGCGACGGCAACAATCAGGTTTTTCTGAGCCATTACCTTCTTGCTCCAGACACCTACGGAGTTATTCCTGCAAACGATCTTTCCTTCTCGGCTGCCTATGGAACGGAAATACGCCTTATTCCCTGGAGTGGAGAATGGACAAGATTACGCAATTCCACAGATGAGATCATTCTTTACAGCGAGAACGGTACTGTGATGGAGACTCTTCGCTATGATCAGAGCTGGGGAGCAAGAGGAACGGCACCTTCAACTGCTGACGGTGATGGTGCATCTCTTGAACGAATCGACCCCTCCGGCCCTAACGACCCTTCAAACTGGCAGCCTTCTGAAGACTATGCAAATCCCACCCCTGACAACGGTGGTGATGCTGTCTGCTGGGGAACGCCGGGAACCATAAACAGTATTGCAGATTAAATAATGTCCCAGCCTGCGAGGCAGCCCCACATCTATAAGTAACTGAAGCTACCTACTTGGAAGCTGATTCCAGCTTAAAACAACAAAAACGTATCTCTTGACAGGGCAACACGTTAA
>JAGLDB010000238.1 GCA_023145935.1 Candidatus Sabulitectum sp.
AGAAGTGTAACTATATCTCTGTCGTCAATACTCCCAAAGGGTCCGGAACCAGTTAAAGTGATATCCGGTTTTTCCGGATCTCCGGTTACAGTAACGGTGATGGTGTATTCAGCTCCGCTTACAGAGCTTCGAATTCTTGCTTCAGCCTGTATGTTCAGATCAACTCCAAGAGGTGTGGTCTGAAGTATCCTCACATCTCCCTGTGTTATCTGGAAGTCTCTCCCCAGCATGTATACAGCACCCCTTACTGCCCTGATCTCCCCACCGATCAGCAGTTGTCCCGAAACTGTTGTAATGTCCACTGCCGCAGACAACTCAACATTTGCGTAGCTGTTTCTGAACCAGATCCCTCTGTCTCCGGTAATTCTGATATTCAGATCCAGTGGCAGTTCACTCTGAGGTCCGGATGATCCTCCACCTGCTCCTTCAATAGCACCTCCGCCGCCCATTGATATTGTCGCCTGATCGATGGTAAGTTTTCCGGTTATTCTCGGCTTCTCCGTAAGATCACTGCTCTCCGAAAATATAGAACCTGATATCTGAAGCCAGCCAACTCCTGCAATGAGAGTTTCCCACTGGTTAAGATCAACATGGAAACTGTAACCACTAAGGGTCAAAGGTACAGTTCCTTCTTCAAAAGAAAGGTTTTCTTCTATATCCAGAAGAACCAGACTCTGCAGGCTGACATTCTGGCCCTCTCCTGAGGTAAGGGTGAACCTGCCGTTAAAGGATTCACCTGCCTGCTGATCAGGATAGGTGAGATAAGCCGATACTCCTGGAAATTCAATACCGGGATTGGTCAGATAAAGCTTCTCAAAGCTGGAAGCCAGGCCAACAGAGAGCTCAGCAGAATCTCTCTGATACTCCACTCTTGCACTGACTCTGGCTCCACTTGTTTTAAATGGCATAGGCAGCAGGTAAAACAATTCATCACCTACGCCGGTAAGTTCTGCCTCAAGCCAGACAACATCACCAGGGGAAATATCCAGTCGGTGGTCAGAGTCCCATATCTGATCAAGAGCAATGCTGAAACCAGACCTTACTCCATCAGTCCATGTCCAGATCCCATCAATAACAAGAGAATCTTCCCGAGAATAAATATCAATTATCAAGCTGTCAGATTGATCCCATTCATCAAAAGTCGGGTGTTGGATATCAGCAGACAGGGAAGTTTCCAGGTTTCCCAGGCATCCTCTTGCAGAGAATTCAGCACCAAGTATTCCAGAGATGGGAACGTTCAGGCCCAGCATTGAAGTAAAAGAAGCTATATCCACACCGGAGAGAACAGCTACTGCACTAATTGAGTCCCTGTGCATCCATCCATCTGCGGTGATCTCACCGGATGGCAGATCAAGCCAGAGGGTGTCAAGGGTCATGCCCGAGCTATCTGCAACGAATTCGAAATCTCCCCGGGAGATCAGGCGTAGTTTCCCTGCACGAGTCAGGGCAATACCGTCCATTGCAAAGGCCAGGCTGTCAACACCGTAAAGGAACTGACCCGAAAGATTAAGTGAAAGATCACCAGGCGCTCCAAGGTTTAAGCTGTCAAGACGAATGGAACCCGGTTCTGCAATGAACACCGCACCAAGAGAGTAAGACGCGCCTGCAAGCATAACAGAGTCAATATCCAGCCTGCCTCGACCTTCAATCCCGCGGTGGTCCAGGGTGATGTCTCCTGTGAAAATCAGTTCTCCTGCAGGCATGTCATTGTACGCAAATGAGCTGAAACCAATGTTTCCCGAGGCCTCAAAATCATCAGGAGTACCTGACAGGTCCACATCTGCATAAAGCCCGGTTGCAGCAAATCGAATGGAATCAGATACTGCAGCAGAGTCCACTGTAAGTTCACCGGAGATCTGCATTCCAGACGGCCCACTTGTCATAAGTCCGGAGAATGCAACACCTTCTACAGATATTTCAGGATTAGAGAAATATCCTAATCCGAAATCACCACTTACGGTGAAAGCAGACATATTCCCCTGACCGGATGCATTGACGGTTAATCCACAAGCATCGGCAACCTCCGAATCAGTGAAAGCAGCCAGGAAACCGCAGTCCGCCATTGAAGCATCAAGATCAGCAGCCCATGCCACAGGCATAAAATCAAGACCAAGTGAAGAAGTGAATTCAGAGGAAATACTACCTCCGTCAAGTTCCGCATGTACGGTTCCTGCCAGTTGCCTCTGATCAACCCCGCATTCAATGCTCAAGCTGGACAGTAAGTACTCGCTGACTCGACTCTCAGTGAACTGACATCTCAACAGCCCATTGTTAAAGTAGCCTCCGGTTCCTGAACCGGAAGCCGAAATTGACCCTGAGATTTCCGTTTCAGGATATCCCTGAACAAGATCAGAGATATCAACTGCCTGAAGAGACCCTGTTACATATCCATGCCATGCCAGGTCAGAGAAATTCAGATCACCGGAAGCGTTCAGATCAAGTCCGTCTGCAGAAATAAGAAAACCGTGCAGAGCACATTCTTTCCTTGAAGAAATTATACTGTCTGCTGAGAAATTTATTGTTTGATCCTGATAATTCAGAACCCCATCCGACAGGGTTAACAATCCCAGCGGATTCATTATTGTTCCTGCACCATGACCCACAACCGTTGCAGTTACCAATGGAGCGTCAGGTATGTACGCAGTGGAAGCAGCTCCACTGAAAATCAGGGCGAATGTACTGTCTATGTCCAGATGACATGAAAGCTGAAATGATCCTGGAGGACAATGAACAGCAAAGTCTTCAAGTGTAGTTCTTGACGAGTCTATGAACAAAGAACCCATACCCTGCACAGCTCCGAACAGAGGAATAAAGGCTGATGCTCTTCTTACATTCAGCTCCACATCCCTGATGTCTACGATTCTGGCATCAAGCATCATGGAATCAACCAGAACCAGACCACCCGGATCTACAACTCTGCCGTAGAAAACCTTGATCGTATCAGCTTTTGTTACCATCCCGGCCAGTGTTCCGTGAAAGATCGGTGCAAGTGTTGAATCTGATTGTTCATCTGAAGGTCGTGGCGTATCAATAACCAGGCTGTCCACAAAAACACATTCCACATCACTTTTCACAAGATAATCAAATACACTGCCTTTTACATCCGCACCAAAAACAGCAACACTAAGACCTCTGTCATTCACAACCAGAACAGAATCAGCTCTTATGTAAGTGAATAGATCCGTTCTTCCTCCGTA
>JAGLDB010000239.1 GCA_023145935.1 Candidatus Sabulitectum sp.
TGCTCTGCTCCAGGGAATCGGATGGGTGACCATGGAAGAGCTGGCATGGGACGGCGAAACCAAACGGCTTCTTGCAGACACCCTTGCCACTTACAAGGTTCCAGACATCAACTTCACACCTGATGAGGTAAACATTCTATTTGCAGAAGGCGAAAAACTTGAAGACGGAGTAGGGCTTAAAGGTTCCAAAGCCATAGGAGAACCCCCATTCATGTATGGGATTGGTACCTGGTTCGCCATTCTCGAAGCAATGAAAGCCTATAACCCGGATATCTCTCCTGATTACACTGCTCCAATGACCCCGGAAAGGGTTCTTATGGCTTTGACTGAAGGCAGAGGAAGTTGAGGTATAGACGGTCTGACATAACAAGGGGACTTGTTATTTACCCTCTTGGCGACACGGTGGCTGCCCTTTTGATGCATGAGTTCTCACCTCAGCGATTACTGGGAATGGTTGTTGTTGGAGGGTTGATCTACTCACTTGAGATCCCCGCATGGTTCTCTTACATTAATGGGAAATACAACGGCATGCAGAGAACTCTCATGGCTATGCTCTACTTTAATCCACTGTGGATAGCCCGGCATCTGCTATTCATCTTTTTCTTTTCAGGACATATATCCATGGTTCACTGGTCAATTCTTACAATTGCACTAAAATCTTTTACGGTTAACCTGCCTGTTGCTTTTGCTGCCAACTATATCATTCAGAACAAGCTCCCTCTGAACTGGCGGTTCTTCTCCAGTGCGGTGTTTTCTTCACTTATGGCCATTTACTACGCATTAAGCAGGGTGATATTCAAATGATAGATCTCGACCTTTTTCTTAACTCCAGACCTCTGAGGTCTGTTCTGTGTATTGTTGCAGAAATTTCTGGAAGCTGCCCCGGCAAGGTAGGCTTTAAAATGATTGTGCCCCCTGACGGAGCCTGCACAGGTTCGGTTGGCGGAGGTTCTATGGAATTTCAGGTGATTAGAAAAGCTCGGCAAATGCTTCTTTCCTGTGAAGAAAAGCCTTGCGTGGTTTCATTTGATCACTCGGCAACCGCAGAACCGCAAACGAGCTCAGGGATGATCTGCTCGGGCAGACAGAAAATTGTTTTGATCCCGTCTACATCTTTCAAATATGAGCTGGAAGGGAAACAGGGTCTTCAAGTGACCATGAACGGCCTTAACCTGCTTAAATATTCCCCTGATGATCCCGGGCTCCGCACAGATGGAAATTCCTGGGAGTACACTGAAAAAATTGCTCCTCCCCTGACTGTCTATATCTTTGGCGGTGGTCACTGCGGTCTCGCCCTTACTTTAATACTGAATACACTTGATCTTCGTGTGGTGCTGATTGATGACCGTGAGCATGTGTGGACAATGGAAGAAAACAAAACAGCATGGAAAAAAATAGTCAGAGATTACGCAGATGTTTCCTCGCTTGTTCCTGATGGCGATGGTGCCCTGGTGGTTATTATGACTGCCTCCCACACCGGGGATTCAGTTGTACTGAGACAGATGCTGCCTCTAGACTTGAGATACCTTGGCATGATGGGAAGCAGAACTACCGCAAAGCACATTCTGGCAGAGATGCAGTCACTTGGGTTTACAGAAAAGGAACTCGGCTCTGTTCATACGCCAATAGGAATTTCTATTTCAAGCCAGACACCTGCAGAGATCGCTGTAAGCATTGCCGCGGAAATAATTATGGTTTTAAATAAACGCTGATCCGGAACAATGAGCTTTTCCGTTTAGTTGTGGTTTTCTGACTTTTCGCCATAAAAAATCAGTGGTTAATCAGACTGTTCACAAACGGAATGGCGAAGATGAGGGCTAACAGAATAGTAATGAAAATCAGAAATACTTTTGAATTGCCTTTCCCCGACGATACTTCTTCAGAGCCGGATTTATCTTTCAGACTTGCCAGAACAACCAGACCAACAATGGAAAGCAGTCCAAACAAACAAAATGCAGGATGCCTGCCTTTTGCCTTTGCATAGTAATAAAACGCGACTATAAGCACAGCCAATCCAGCCAGTTGAAGAAAATCAATATGGTTGATGGTTCCATAGCCCTGAACAATGATTCCAAAGATTCCAACAAAAAGACTTATATTATTATATTTTTTGACCAATTTCATGCCTTCTATCGTTAAATGAAGCCTCCGACCGCCCCAAGGGACGGGGTATCTAAAAGCCAAAGCAAAGAGAAACCAAAAATACAGAAGCCTGCTGTTCGCACCGAGGAGCGGGGAATTATACCCTCCTCAGATTAAAGTACAATTTGAAAAGACGATCATCCTGCCTGGTATTCCTGCAGCGTACTCTGGAAAACTACCGGACTTCAATTACCTGAATGGTATTGAGCTGATCATCACACAGATGGAAGTCCAGTTGCCTGTTGTTAAAGACATTCTCGGACATCTCTTCCGCAAAGCTTCTGAGTATTATCAGGTTTTCTGGATTCTTCTCTGTTCCATCCAGAACAACCATACGAAACTCATACACCGTACCAGTTTTCGAGAGCAACACAGTTATGTCTTTCTCGTCAAAGAACCCGTTTTGAACCAGATATTCTCCAAGAGCATTTGCTTCTTCCATAGAAACCGTGGAAGTAAAATTAATCCCGCCGGGATTGAAGTCCATGAAGGATATCTTGATAAGAGTATTCATCCTTGAATCACAAAAATGTATGGCAACCGGATTCCCTTCAAAGACGTTCTCAGACAGTTCATGAACAAAGAATACCGCCATCCTTATGTAGTTCTGATCCTGCTCAATCCCCTCAAGAACCACCATTCGAAATTCGTACACCGCTCCCGGCTTTGTGAGTTGAACGGTCTTTCTCTCTCCATCAAAGAAACCGGATTCTATCAGATGCTCTCCCAATCTGTCAGCTTCCTCAATTGTAACTGTGGAAGTGTAATAAAGCTGACCGCCGTTAAATTCCAAAAGCTTTCCAAAATCCTGCATACATCCACCGGAAAAATTCAACAAAACTGCCAGCAGTAGTGCGAATATCAATGAGTAGCGCCTTGTCATCATCGGTCTCCTCTCTGACCTGGGAGCTAATGCCGATGCAGTATTCCCCTGCTTCCGCAGGGGAGCACATGATTGCAGGCAATATTGCTTACTCGGTCACGCTCCAAAAGCCTCACGAATCTTACTTGCCAGGGCATGAATGGTAAAAGGCTTCTGGATAAAA
>JAGLDB010000024.1 GCA_023145935.1 Candidatus Sabulitectum sp.
CCTGCGGTGAATATTCAGAGAATTGGATAAGTATCTGAACATCTCCTGTTTCAGGCAGAGTCATCGCGCCTGCAGCAGGTGACTTGTCAGATTTGCAACCGGCAGATACTCCCAGAAGCAGAACTACCATTGCTGTGAGAAAAAAGTGCCCGGTATTGAACCGGGCACTAGGTTTAGTCATCGAAATTACTACCGGAGTACGGATACTCTGGAAGTTTCAACAGAATTTCCATGGCGAAGAACAACAAAATATGTTCCCGGGGCCAGGTCACCCTGGAATTCAACAGTGTGAAGCCCTTCCACTGCCTCTCCGGAGAACATTGTTGAGACTCTGCGTCCTGCCATATCGATCACAGAAAGATCGGCATGACCGGTAAACGGGGCATTGAAGCTCACAGAGGAACCTGCAACCATGGGGTTTGACCCAATTGTCAGATCTGTGTTTGTGAGCGATTCCCCTTCTTCGATGCCGGTGGAGAAGCTGAGATCAAAAGTGTAGTTGGCAGTTAAGGAGGTTTCCGTCATGAAAGCAGGGAAGAATATTGCATAATCCCAGCCTTCTGTTGGAACAGCGATTGTTTTATCGCCGGAGGTTTCATCACAGTCTACCCAGATGAACTGGAAATCACTGTCGTTGTAAATGATCGCACCTATATTCCACTCAAAGTAGTCTCTGCCATCAAAATCAAACTGAACCCATCCGCCCTGATAGTCTTCCAGTTTAACCTTTATCCATGCTATACCTTTGTCGTCCATGAGGTACTGTGGGTATGATCCCTGATCTCCGCTTCCTGGAAGAGATGTGAAATTATGCCAGCTGAATACCAGTGGAGTACCCCAGGTGTCTGCTTCTTCGTCGAAAAGATTGAATGTGCTTCCCCACTGCGGACCCACCATGTAACGCCAGAGGCCGTAAAGCATGAATCCATTTTCAAAAGTGATGCCGTGGGCCTCAAACATATCCGACTGGGCATCCCACATGTTTGGTCCGTTGGTGGCAGAACAGTTTTCCCAAACCTCTCTGACTGCTTCAATACCGAACATCAGACCCATCATTCTTGGCCAGTAGCTGGCACCGTACCAATACATACTACCACTGTCTATGCCCATATACGGTTTTCTCATGGCACCAACAGAATAGTAATTCAAGTAGTCGTTTATGTCATCATAGACCTGGTCTTCCATCCAGACTGCACAGTTTTCCATGAACCAGGTTGGTTCCTCATAGTCGTAAGACATCTGAATAGCATGCTGGAATTCGTGGGAAGATGTTACCATTGCATGGTTAGTTCCAAGTGTGCTGCCCATGACAATATGGCTGGCACTGCATGACTGTGTGGAATCAGGTGGTTTGTATTCGCCACCGCTGGAGGTGTACCCGAGAGTTCCTCCGGAGAGAAAACATACATAGATGTCGTAAAGGTTGTCTCCGCCTACATTGTTGTCTGGAGGAGGGGTAATGTACCCCATGGTATTGCATTCAGTTAACCAGGAGTAGACCATGTTGGTAGAGATTGTTTCCGCATAGGATTGAGTGCAGGCATCTGCGCCTGTTGTTGTGTAGTGGATTCTGAAATTGCCGTCTGCGGAGACAAAACTTACCGGACTTCCGGAGAGATTCGGGCGGTTCGCCAGAGTGAGTATTTCCTCAAGAGTTGCGTTTGAGACCTGGTCATAAAGCAGAGTTGCTTCGTGAAGAGCAGGAGTTCCGCTTCTGTCACAGTCTGCGTCAGTAGTGTATTCCACGGGAAGCTTGCTTCTATCAAGTACACTGTATACCAGATATCTCGCCCTCTGATCCACGGTTAGATCGTGATCGCCTTCGATCCGCTGATAGACAGTATCAGCAAACACGCTCAGGCTGAGCATCAGCACCATAATTAGAGCTATTTTCATTGATCCTCCAATTGAAACGGCAGATCCAGCTGGGATCGCCTTGATTACCCGGGGTTAACTACAGTAAACCCATCAACATCCGCAGGCCTAATCTAGAACCTTTCACCCCTCTTGTCCATAACATTTACAGAGCATTCGAGTTCCAGTGTTAAAGGTTGCAACTGAAGGAGCCTGTGAACATAGTAAGCCTGCGGAATACTAGTAAAATCGAATCCCCCTTTCAAAGGAGAAAATTTTGAAAGTTACATTCTATGGAGCTGCAAAAACTGTTACCGGTTCGCAACACCTTCTTGAAGTTGCCGGAAAGAGAATCCTTCTTGACTGCGGACTCAGCCAGGGTAGAAGAAATGACAGCGAAAGGTTGAATCGAGAATACGGTTATGAACCTGCTTCTCTTGATGCTGTGATTTTGTCCCATGCTCATATTGATCATTCCGGAAAACTGCCCGGGCTGGTAAAGAACGGGTTTAAGGGAATAATTTTTTCTACAGGTGCCACAAGAGATCTAGCCGCAATAATGCTGCCTGATTCTGCTCACATTCAGCAGGCAGATGCTGAATATCTTAACAAGCGCCGGGCAAAAAAGGATCTTCCACCAATTGAGCCGCTTTACGATCTGGAAGATGCGCTTTCAGCAATAGAGAAATTCGTTTCTATACCATACGGTCTTTCTTTCCCCATCTTTCCAGGAGTAACTCTGCGGTTTCTTGAAGCAGGGCACATACTGGGCAGTGCCCAGGTTGAGCTGACCCTGGAAGAGAACGGCAAGAAGCGGACTTTGCTCTTTACAGGTGATCTTGGCCGGTTTGACAGGCCCATACTTCGCAATCCGGATCTTTCTTCCAGACCGGACTTCCTCATAACGGAGAGTACATACGGTGGCAGAAATCATGAAAAACAGGAGAAATCACTTCTCGATCTGGAACAGGTGATAAAGAGAACTGCAAGGAGGGGGGGTAAGATTATTATTCCGGCCTTCAGCGTTGGAAGAACACAGGAGGTTCTCTACTTTCTGAACCTTCTTTTTGTTGCAGGAAGGCTGCCTGATATTCCAGTGTATGTTGATTCTCCTCTGTCATTCAACGCTACAGAAGTGTTCAAGTTACACCCGGAAGTTTATGACAAGGAACTCCGTGATCTTCTTTACTCCGGTCACAGCCCGTTTCAATTCAGGAACCTCCACTTTGTTCAGAATGTAGGAGAATCGAAAGCCATCAATGGCATGAAAGAACCGATGATCATTATTTCTGCTTCTGGAATGTGTGAGAACGGCAGGATCAGACACCACCTGAAAAACAACATAACAGATCCCCGTGCTACAATTGTTCTTGTTGGATACATGGCAGAGCACACTCTTGGACGAAAGATAGGTCAGCGAAGGGAGATTGTTAATATTTTCGGGGAGCCATATGCCCTGAAAGCAGAAGTTGTTGAAATAGATGGTTTCAGCGCTCATGCAGATTCAGATGCCCTCATGAGATATTTCCGTGCCATAGGCGAGAATATTAAACAGGTAGCAATCGTTCATGGCGAGGAAAAGTCCGCTGAAGCTCTTGCTGCTCTGATCATTCGTGACAGTCAGGCTGAGGTAGTGATTCCATCACCAGGTGAATCGGTGTACATAAGTGGAACAATTTAGCCTTACTTGGTTATATTTGTGGCACATCTAATGTATCACAATTAATCTGGAGTAACTTTATGATAGTACTGAATCTTTTGCTTGTCTCACTGATCTCTGTTTCCGGTTTCCTGCCCGAGTTTCAGCCTCCATCCTGCGGTATTGGAGCAGAAACTGTCAGCGGCGGTGTCAGGGCGTTCTCCATGGGCGGGGTCGCAGCCGGGATACCGGACTCGAATATGGTTTCAGGAGCCAACCCTGCAGCGTCCGCCTGGGCTGTGAATACGGGTTTCTCATGGGGAACAAAGGTTCGTGACACTGAAGATGTCACCTGGTCCGGTGCAGCGGTTTTTCCGGAGGTATCCATAATGATACCAATGCCTCTTGATCTGCAGTTTGCGGCTCTCCTGAGTAATCGTTCAAGGATCAACCGTGAAGACTCAATTTTTGTAAGCGGCAGTTCAGGCAACATCAGGTGGACCGGCGGTACCGGTGAATCGTACATTGGAATTACCTCCCGGGTCTCAGAGCATCTGGCTTTCTCTCTCGGCGGGAAATGTTTTTTCGGTTCTGCAATGGGTGATGCTGTTACAGCTCCGGATTCGCCCGGCAATATTGTTCCCATATCTAGTGTGTATAGAGATGATATTTCTTTTTCACCTTCCTGGGGTCCGGCTTTTGGAGCTTTCCTGAATGCAGAATATCTTTCTGCAGGTTTCTCCATTGTTACTGACCGCTCCGGTGAGCTTGAAGTTCACAGAGATTACATGGGAAATTCCACAGCAGATACAACTTCTTCTTATTCCGTTCCCGGTGAGTTGTCCGCAGGTGTTTCTGCACGGGTTTATCCCGGGCTTGTTATTGGTTTTGATTATTTTGCACGGAAAGATCTGAATCTTCTGAGCAGCACTACAGAAGAGGGCAACTACATGGCCTCCGGCTTTGAGTTTGCCACGAATCCTGGTTTATGCATCAGGGGTGGCTACAGGGTAATGGATGGTTTGTGGAGAGACGGAGCCTCCAGGTATTCCGGAGGCCTGGGTTATGTGATCGGTGGGGGAAAAGCTTCTTTTGATATAGGAGTCAGCCATGAGACCTGGGGAGCAGATGAATCTGAAACAGTGGTTTATGCATCAATACGGGCGTCAGAGAATTGGCTGGGACGGTAGTTATAGTACCTGCCAGAATGGAGTCTACCCGACTTCCGGGTAAACCTCTGGCAGATATCTGCGGTCGGTCAATGATACTCAGGGTTCTTGATGGAGCTGCAAAAGCAAATCCTGATCGACTTGTGGTGGCTACTGATTCCGTACTGATTCAGAAGGAGGTCTTATCTGCCGGTTACGAGGCAGTTTTAACCGGGCCTGCCGCCAGTGGAACAGACAGGGTAAACATGGCATGGCATGCTATAGGATGTCCGGGAGATCGCATAATTAATCTCCAGGGTGACGAGCCTTTTGTCCAGCCGGACTGGGTACAGGCTCTGGCAGGCCAGGAAATGTGTTCCAATTCTGTTGCGACACTTGCAAGAGAGATCTCTGCTGCTTCCGGTGCAGATTCGTCCCTGGTGAAGGTTGTTATGAATCCCCAGCGAGAAGCGCTTTATTTTTCAAGAAGATCCATTCCCTGGGGAGCCAAGTCGTTGTACCAGCATGTGGGAGTTTATTGTTTTACCCCGGAGAGTCTCTCGCTCTGCGCTGATTCACCTCCTGGTGAGCTGTCCGCTCAGGAAAAACTTGAGCAGCTTGGCTGGATGGAGAATGGTGTAAAAATCAAAGTTGTGGTTGGGAACTGGAACGCAATGGGGGTAGACACGCCTGACGATCTGGAGGAGGCTCGAAAGTGGTTCAAGAATTATTAAAGACTGATCTTCCTGTTATTCTCATGGGTCCCTGCGGGATCGAATCAGAAAAGCTTGTATTTTCCGTAGCAGAGTTTGTGGATGGTTTAAGGAGAAAGTATGAAGGCAGGGCTGTTTTCCTCTTTAAAAGTTCTTTTCTGAAGGATAACAGAACTTCTGAAGGTTCATGGGCGGGACCGGGGATAGAGGAAGGGCTTAGAATACTTGAAAAGGCTGGACGCGAGTTCAGTATTCCACTTATCACTGATATTCATGTAGCAGGTCAAGCTGTTCCTGTGGCTGAGGTTTGTGATATGCTTCAGATACCCGCTTTTCTCTGCCGGCAGACATCTCTGCTGGAGGCAGCAGGCAGAACAGGTATTCCTGTTAATGTGAAGAAGGGGCAGTTCATGTCACCGGAAAACATGAAGGGGGCTGTTGATAAGCTTGCTGCAGCAGGTTGCCCATTTACTTATCTTACCGAAAGGGGAAGCTTCTTCGGCTACGGTGATCTGGTGGTTGATATGCGATCACTAACTGTGATGAACGGTTTTTGTGATGGAGTTATCATGGATATTACTCACTCTCTTCAAAAGCCCGGAGCAGCAGGCAGATTTACCGGAGGCGATAGAACATTTGCACTTCAGATGGCCAGAGCAGCAGCAGCCTGGGGTATTCAGGGCATGTTTATCGAGGTACACCCGGAACCGGAATCAGCCCTGAGTGACAGTGCAGTCATGCTGAATTTCAAGGATGCTGAAACTGTGCTTGATGGTGCACTTCATCACTGGGAAGGTGCTTCTTCATGAACCTCTCCTATGTAAGACTTCTTGCTGTCGATGTTGACGGAACACTTACTGATGGAAAACTTTTGTATGGTCCAGCCGGGGTAACTCAGGCGTTTAACGCAAAAGACGGAGCAGGGATCATGCGACTTCTTGATAAAGGAGTGGAAGTTGCATTTGTTTCTTTCCGTGATTTCGCGTGTACAAGAAGAAGAGCATCCGATCTGGGGGTGAAACTGCTATGCCTGGGAAGCCTCGACAAAGCTGCCTCTGTGAGCGGGTTGGCAAGTCATCTTGGTATTCCCCTGTCTTCCGTGTTTTTCATGGGTGATGACAGGAAAGATATTCCAGCTATGGAAATAGCAGGAGTATCTGCGTGTCCACGGGATGCAGCAGCAGAAGTGAAGGCCTTGTGCACAGTTGTTGCAGAAGCCCCAGGCGGCGCAGGTGCTGTAAGAGAAATTATTGATATGATCCTGGAGGGTTCAGGTGAGTGATCTTTTCCTGGAAGCAGAGCGAGTTTTTGATATTGAAGTAGAATGGCTGCAGGCTACACTTTCTTTGAACAGAAACTCTTTTACAGAAGCAGTCGAACTTATTTTCCAGTCAAAGGGAAAAATTATCGTATGCGGCATGGGGAAATCAGGTCTTGTTGCAAGAAAGATAGCTGCCACCATGACCAGCACTGGAACTCCTGCGTATTTCCTGCATCCTGCTGACGGGATCCACGGTGATGCTGGAATTCTCGCTCGGGGTGATACCGCTCTTGTTCTGTCTAAAAGCGGTGATACTGCCGAGATAGCCGCTCTTCTACCGGTGCTTGGAAGTCTTGATATTTCCGTGGTTGCAATTGTCGGTAATCAAGATTCACTGCTGGGCAGATTTGCCGATGTGGTGCTTAAACTGCCTGCTTTGAAGGAAGCCTGTCCCTATGATCTTGCTCCTACTGCAAGTACTACGGCAATGATGACCCTTGGTGATGCGCTTGCTATGTCTCTGCTCAAGCTGTCCGGTTTTACTCCTCTGGATTTTGCAGAGGTACACCCTGGAGGTTCACTTGGTAAAAAGCTTCTTATGAGGGTGTCAGATATAATGGTAACCGGGAAGCTCCCTGTTCTTCTTTCGGGGTCTTCTCTTTCTCAAGCGATTGAAGTAATGACTGAGCACCGGGGTTTGTGTATTGCAGTGGATGCGCAACTGACGCTGGAAGGTATTTTTGTTTACGGTGATCTTGGCAGACTCATGAGAGAGAGGATTGATATTGCAGAGCTTTCTCTTGAGGATGTTATGATAAAGGATCCGGCTGTTACCAGCCGCCGCGAGCTTCTTGCTCTGGCGGTTCAGACCATGGAAAAAAAAGGAATAACTTCGCTGGTGGTGTTGAATGACCACCGGCAGCCGCAGGGTGTGGTCTATCTGCATGATGCTCTGGCTCTTGGTTTCTGATGAGAGCTCGAATTCTGTATGCATGTGTCACTCTGATCCCTGTTCTGCTTGTTTTGACTGGTTGTGGTGCTGAGCCTGCTGACTGGTCTGATCAAAGCGGACAGATACAGACCGTAGCGGGTTTTCGGCTGGTGCAGGCGGAAAGCGGAATAAGAGAATGGATGCTTTCCGGTGACTCTGCAGTTTACAGAGAGGCTGACAGCCTTCTTTTCATGACAGAGGTACACATTCTATTTTACGAGAATGATATTCCGGAAAGTTTCGTAAGAAGTGACACCGGTGTGTCGGATCTTATTAACGGGGAAACTGTACTCTGGGGAAATGTTCATGCAGAGAACATGAGAGGCCGAACCCTTGACACCGATCTTTTGAACTGGTCGGATTCTCTGGAAACTTTTGAGACAGACTGCCTTGTTACATTCCTCATACCTGAAAGCACCGGTACCATTACCACCATTCACGGCAGGGGTGTTATTATGGACACAGGACTCAGTGCTGTAGGCGATGTAATAGTTAAGGAATCTTTCACCGCTGTTACCACAGGGGAGCTGCCATTCGATGAATAGACACTTTTTTGTTCTTTTTGTCATTTGTATTTCTTCTATCGCAGGAGTTTTTACTGTAACATCAGACTATGCTTCCACCACAGAACTTGAGAATGCTGAATCTATCATTGAGCTCAACGGGAATGTGGTTGTTACAGATGATCAGGTTACTGTTACATCAAATTCCGCCACCATTTATCAGGATTCAGAGAGGGCGGAATTTACAGGCAATGTTCATGTGGATGCTGATACGCTCACTGCAACCGGTTATTTCCTCTCGTATTCCAGAATTACAGGAGTTATGATCCTTCAGGGGAATGCTGTTCTCACAGATGGGTCTTCCATCCTTTCCGCAGATCAGGTTGACTGGTTCAGATTCAGAGACAAAGCCACTGCAAAAGGCTCAGTGATCCTTGAAGGTGACTGGCTGGGAATGGTGCAGGGAGAGTATGCTCTATACGACAGAGAACGACAGAGTCTGTTCGTCACTGTAGATCCTGTTCTTACCCGGATCGAGGCCGCGGATACAACTGTTATTACAGCTGACCGTCTTGAGTTCTTTGAAGAGGGCGAGAGGGCAGAGGCTCAGGGAAATGCATATGTTTCAATGAGACCTGAGGGAATGGAAACTTTCAGTGAATACCTCAGGTATTTTGGGGAAGAGGATCGTATGGAGCTTATCGGCTCCCCGGAAATCGTCTCTGAAGAGGGTACCATCAGTGGAGACTGGATGGAGATTCTTTTTGATGCCGGTGGTGCCATAAGTTTTTTAAGGATTGAGGGAGCTGCGTCAGGTGACATTGAGGATCAGGAAAGCACAGTAAGCTTTGACTCGCAGAGAGCAGAGTTTGCCTTTCTCTCTTCCGGAAGCGATCTGGACAGTCTTCTTCTTCAGGGCAGTGCTGTTTTGAATGTTGCAGGAGAGGATTCCCTCAGGGTGGAAGTAAATACGATCAGCGCGGAGGAAATAGTGGTTAGATTTCTCTATGGAGATGCGGATGAGATCATGGCCAGAGGGTCAGTCAGAGGAACATACAGCTGGAGTGGAGAGTTTCGTGAGTGAGCAGATATTCCGTGCGGAACAGCTGATCGTTAAAGATCTTGTGAAAAAGTACAGAAAGCGCAAAGTTGTTAACGGAGTCAGTCTTTACGTCAGGAAGGGCGAGATTGTCGGTCTGCTTGGCCCTAACGGGGCTGGTAAAACAACAACTTTCAATCAGATAGTAGGATTTATCAAACCGGATTCCGGTAGTGTTTTCCTTGATGACGTCGACCTTACAAAATTTCCAATGTACAAAAGGGCAAGGCTTGGCCTGGGCTACCTTCCTCAGGAGTCAAGTGTATTCAGAAAAATGACTGTTGAAGACAATCTGATGTCTATTCTTGAGACCATGAAGCTGAAGAAAAAAGAGCGGAAAGAGAGACAGAAGCAGCTTCTGGAAGAGCTGGGAATAACCAGACTGGCAAAACAGAAAGCATTTACTCTTTCCGGTGGAGAGAGGCGAAGAGTGGAAATTGCCCGCGCCCTTGTAACGGAGCCATCCTTTCTTCTGCTTGACGAACCATTTGCGGGAATCGACCCTATTGCTGTGGCAGAGATCCAGGGAATAATCAGGGAGCTTGCCCGACGGGGTCTGGGGGTTCTCATAACCGATCACAGTGTAAGAGAGACTTTGGCTATTACAGACAGAGCATACATTATGTATGATGGCAGAGTTCTGATATCCGGTTCTGCTCAGGAACTTGCAGATAATCCCGAGGCAAGGAAGATATACCTTGGAGAAAGGTTCTCCCTTTAGTATGCCCGGGCTAAGGACCGAGATCAGACTCTCCCAGGTGCAGAAACTTGCTATTACCCAGACTCTTCGCCAGCAACTGGAGATTTTGCAGATGCCCTCTATTGAGCTCGATGGTCTTATTGCCACAGAACTGTCTGAGAATCCCCTTATTGAAGAGAGGGAAAACAGCTCAGACAAAACAGAGGAAGGGGAAAAGGACTCTCCTGAAAATGAGCCTGAAAGGGAAGACTCCCAGGAGCAGGATCCACTGGATATTCTGAAGGAGATCGATGAAAGCATAGGGACTGCTCCCTCCACCAAATTTCGTGAAGAGGAACAGTGGCACCCGGAAGCAGCTAGCCCGGAAACACTCAGCGAATACCTTCTTTCTCAGCTTGACAGCCTTGAAGTTTCTGAAGATGTAGAGAATGCAGCGGTATATGTGATCTATTCACTGGACAGAAATGGTCTTCTGGCGCTTGATCCTGATGAACTACAAGTGGGCTGGGGTGGTTCTCGGGACAGTCTCTCAAAAGCCATCAGCCTGGTGCGTAAATTTGATCCTTCAGGGGTTGCTCAGGATTCAGCAAGAAATGTTCTTCTTTTCCAGCTTATTCAGAAAAACGGAGAAACTGTTGAAAGAAGCCTTGAGTACCGGATCATTGATCAGTGTTTTGACCAGCTTGCAGAAAGAAAGATCCTTTCAATTGCTTCGAGTATGGAGGTCTCTCCTCACCAGGTTGAGATTGCCATAGAGAAGATTAGAGAGCTTAACCCCTGGCCGGGAGCAGAATTCGCCGGCAGTACCGGTACTGTGGTGATCCCGGACATCATCATAGAGAAACATGGCGATAAGTTCATGGTTTTTCTGAATGATAACCGATTTCCACACCTTTCCATAAGCACCAGAAATCGCCGCATACTTGAGTCGCCTTCCACCGGCCTGGTGGAAAAGGATTATGTAAAGAAGAAATTCAAACGAGCCAGCTGGTTCATCAAGGCAATAAAACAGCGACAGGAAACTGTAAAGAAAATATCTAACTTTATAGTGGAGACCCAGTGGGAGTTTCTTCTGCACGGTGTGGATTCTCTCCGCCCTTTGACTCTTCAGGAAGCTGCAAAGGCTCTTGGTTTTAATCAGTCAACTATAAGCAGAGCGATCAATGGCAAGTATGTACAGTCTCCACAGGGAATTCACGAAATGCGTTACTACTTCAGCAGAGGCAGTGCGGATGCATCGATAACTGCAATCTCAATTAAAGAAGAGATCAAGAGAATAGTGGAAAGTGAAGATAAATCCAAGCCTCTGAGCGATGAAAGAATAGCCGATTTGCTCAACAGCAGCGGAACCACAATTAAAAGAAGAACGGTGGCCAACTACCGTAAACAGATGAACATACCTGGCGCTAGAAAGAGAAGGCGCTTCTAGGGGGATAAGGGATGAGCAACGATATCTTCGAAGGTTACAGAGAAGCAACTCGGGAAATGATGGAGAAGTTCGGCATAAGTGTATGGGATGATATAGTTCTTACTGCAGGCTCCAATACATTCAAGGGTGTTGTTCTGCCCAGAAGCGAGACTGCCGACGCAAATCATATTGTGATGAAACTGGCCACAGGTTACAATATTGGTATTGCTGCTTCAAAGGTAACAGGTGCGGAGATCCTTGGTTCCAGAAAAGTTGTCTATCAGATCCCCGAGCAGGAATTCCCGTTCGATCCCGCTCATCCGAATGTGAAGCTGCTTGGTACAGGCGGTACTATTGCCAGCCGTCTCGACTACAAGACAGGTGCTGTTATTCCTGCCTTTTCGCCCGGTGAGCTTTACGGGGCTGTTCCTGAACTGGCTGACATCTGCAATCTTGAAACTGAAAAGCTCTTTGGCATATTCAGTGAAGATATGGGTCCTGAGCAATACATCATTCTGGCAAAGGCTATTGAAAAGGAAATAGAAAAAGGTGTTGACGGAATAATGATAGGGCACGGTACAGATACCCTGAGCCACACTGCTGCGGCACTCACCTACATGTGTCAGGATCTGCCGGTACCTGTTGTTCTTGTGGGCAGTCAGAGATCAAGCGATCGCCCTTCAAGCGATGCTGCTCTGAATTTGATACACGCAGCGAAAACTGCAGCCTTCTTCGATGCAGCAGAGGTTGTTGTATGTATGTTCGGCCCCACAAGCGATCTGTATGGTCTGCTGCACAGAGGCCCTCAGGTAAGGAAAATGCATTCCAGCTACAGAAGTACTTTCAGAACAATAGGGGACAGACCTCTTGCAATGGTGGACAAGGACGGCTTCACCTTTTTGAAGAAGGATTACATAAAGAGAGACCCGAACCGCAAACCCAATATTCGCCCTGTTTTCAATGATAAGGTTGGGATGGTTTATTACTACCCCAACATGAAAGCCGACATGATAGACTCCATGGTGGATAATGGTTACAAGGGAATAGTTATTGCAGGTACCGGCCTTGGCCATGTGAACAAGGCCCTCTACGACCCCATCCAGAGAGCTACGAAAGCCGGTGTTCATGTTTTTATGACAGTGCAGACTCTCTGGGGCTTCGCTCAGATGTATGTATATGATACAGGACGATTCCTGATGCAGAGAGGGGTTGTTCCTCTGGGCAATATGCTTCCCGAGGCAGCTTACATCAAACTTGGGTGGACATTGGGTTTAACAGATGATCCGGATGAAGTCAGGCGAATAATGCTTACTCCGGTGGGGGGTGACATTACCAAGAGTGAACCGCCTGACGGTTACATGATTCTTCAGGGTGGTGTGCCTGAGGTAAAGAATATTTTCAAGGGGATCTACAGATGAGTATTAACATCAATATCGAAGCGGTGGATCTCAAATTTCCTGAAGGATGCAACATTATTCTCGGGCAGTCTCACTTCATTAAAACTGTGGAAGATCTTTTTGAGGTCATCTCGGCTTCCATTCCTGACAGCTCGTTCGGGCTTGCATTCAGTGAGGCCTCAGGGCCTTGTCTGATCCGCAGTGACGGCAATGATCTGGAGCTGAAGAGAATTGCCGAGGAGAATATTCTGGCAATATCTGCCGGTCACTGTTTTATCATCGTTCTCGGAGAGGCTTTTCCCATCCAGATACTTGACAGGGTGAAAGCAGTTCCTGAAGTCTGCAGTATTTTCTGTGCTACAGCAAATCCTGTTCAGGTTCTTGTTGCAAGAACAGGGCAGGGCGGTGGGATTCTCGGTGTTGTTGATGGAGAGTCTCCAACTGCCGTAGAGTGCGAAGAAGATGTAAAAGCCAGAATTGAGCTCTTAAAGCGTTTCGGTTACAAACGCTGAAAGTATCGTTTTGTGCTGTGGAATATGGTTCAGGAATGAGTCCTTGAAAGCTTCAGACTGAATATTTTCTGCTGCACGGAGTATTTCGTCTTTCGCAGACTGCTTCCATTTCACAGATTCCTTCAGACAGGTTTTTCTTGTCTCCGCTGAAATGTCTGGATTCTTCAAAAGCGTAGAATATATTCTGTACCATTTCCAGTGAATTTCTGGAAGGCTTTTAACATCTGCGATCTCAGTACTTTGTGCTTCATCCAGAAGTTTCTGAACAGTACTGTTTGAGTTGTCGCTCAGTGCAAGACAAAGGGCAAGGTCTGTTCTGATCGATGGAGTGTAACGGCAGATCTCATATTCATCAGAGAGTCTTAAAGCACTTTCGAGAAAGCTGCATGCTTTTTTGTAGTCTTTACCCGCAAGCTGGATTACACCAGCCAACTGATTGTTCTCAATTATTCCGTCTCTGTCTTTCACCTCCAGACATAACTTCAGTGCAGCAGCGCAGGATTCTTCCGCTGAATGCATATCGCCCAGTTGAATACTTACCAGTGTACAGTTTGTAAGCAGAATTCCCTCCATGTTGCGCAAGCCAATCTGTCTGGCAATTCCCAGGGCTTCTGAATAGAAGTCATCAGCTGTTTTCGTCTGTCCAAGAGCAAGCATTGCATTGCCCATGTTGTTCAGTGATCGGCACATGCCTGGTTTGTCATCCAGTTCTCCGGATAAGTTCATGCTTTCCACAGCTATATCGTATGCCTCTTCCATCTCACCGCGGTCGTTGTAAATAATACCGATGTTTCTAAGAATGTTTGCTTCCCCGGCCAAGTCATCGATCTCTTTAAGTATTTGAAGTGACTTCCTGTAGAATTCAATGGCTTTTGTTCTGTGATTGCTTTTCCAGTAAACCAGGCCGATATTGCAGAGAGTGTTGGCTTTACCGGCTTTCAAACCCAGGCGTGTAGAGATGGCCAGGCTTTTATGCAACTCCGCAAGAGACATGGGAAAGAGAGACCTGTCGCAGTGAATCAGCCCGATGTTGTTGGATAGTCTGGCTTCCTCTTCCTTGTTATCCAGCTGTATTGCCAGTTTCATTGATTCTGTGTACACATTCAGGGCTTTCTCAAGATCTCCTTTCATCCAGTACGAAACACCGATACTGTTTGCTATCTTCAACTTATCAAAGGCATTATCCTGTGTATATGCAATTCTTTGAGCCTTTCTGAATATTTCAAGACCTTTTGTGAATTCGCCTGAATCTCTGTAGGTCGCTCCCAGTATCAGTCTTGCGGGGATCATCCCCGGTTCCCGACTGATCACATCTACAAGAAGATCTCTTGAGTGCTGGATGTGTTCTTTGTTCTTTTTAGTTTGCCACAGATGAAGGGCCTGCAGGTATTTCTCGTAGGTAGAAGCGGATTCAACAGCAGCTTCCGGGATAGCATTGTATTCATCAGGGCTGCAGCCCATTGCTTTCAGAATGCCATCAGCGAGTTTGCCTTTCAGAGAGGGCAGATCATCCAGTTCCTCGGTCCATGTGTCCATCCAGACGGTTCTGCCGGATTCAACTTCTTTTAGAGTGACTGAGAGTTGCATCTGAGACCCTGTTCGCTGAATGGTTCCCTGTACAAAGCTTGTAGAGCCAAAATTTCTTGCAATCTCTTCATTGCTCGCGCCTGTTCGCATGGAACGCATCAGCGATGTTAAAGACACAACAGATATCGAGTTTCTTGTGGAAAGGTCACTGAGCAGATCTGCAGATATCCCATATGCATAGAATTCATCCTCAGGATTGCCAATGTTTACCAGAGGAAATGCCGCAAGAACAGCTGGGCCTGCTTTCACAACAGGACTTACTTCAGTCACCGTTTCCGGGAAGATATCAGCCTGACCTAGAAAATGGATCTGAAGCAGTCTGCCCAGCCCTTTAAGTCGTGCAAGCCCCATGTAGACAGTTCTTGGCCTTTCCTTCTCCTTTAGTTGCAAAAGCACTTCTCTGCTTAGCAGGATGCCGCCGCCAGGTGCTTTTTGCTCAAGCCGTGAGGCAAC
>JAGLDB010000240.1 GCA_023145935.1 Candidatus Sabulitectum sp.
CTTTTCATCACTGTGACAATTGCGTCCTGCAGATCTGCTGCCATAAATGGCTTTGCAAGCTTTCCAGAGAAACCATATGAGCTGAAATGTGCCATTATCGGCCCGGAAGAGTAGCCGCTGGATACTATTACTTTGGCCTCCGGGTAGATTTTCAGCAGTTCTTCAATGGTTTCTTTGCCGCCTTTACCATCTCGAATGGTTAAGTCCATGATCACAAGATCAAAAGGATTTCCAGCCTGTATGGCTTCTGTGTATTTCTTGATTGCTTCATCACCGTGGTTTGCTGTGTCTGCAGTATGCCCCAGACGCTGGAGAAGTTGTGTGCCTACATCTCTTACTATTTCTTCATCGTCCATGAGTAAAATATGGAATGAAGACTTCGCCCCGATATTGCCCGTGGTTCTGTCTGCTTCCTGTAGATTTTCTCTACCAGCCCCAGGGAGGGCTGGCAGTATGAGGGTAAATGTTGTGCCGGTGTTGGGCTCTGAAGTTACGCTGATATGCCCATTATGCTGCTTGATTATGCTGTAGACTATGGCAAGCCCCAGTCTGTGCCCGGTTTCCTTGGTGCTGAAATACGGGTCGAATATGTGATTGATGATCTTTTGGGGGATACCAATGCCCTCGTCTCTTATTGTGAAAAGAACGGAGTCTGATGTAAGGTCAGCTTCACTGTATGACTCGGATATGGAAAGATTTCTGCCTGCAATATGAAGAGTTCCCCCGCCGGGCATGGCCTGTTTAGAGTTTATGGTAAGGTTTGCAAGCACCTGTTCAATCTGCCCCTCGTCTGCCATTATGGACCACAGGTTATCCGGAAGCTTTATCTCCGGTTTAACATTGGTGCCATGAAGATTGAATTCAACAGTCTCCTGTACAAGTCTGGTCATATCCACAATTTTGAATACCGGAGCCCCTCCCTTTGCGAAGGTAAGAAGCTGCCCAGTTAATCTTCTGGCACTTAGAATGGAATGGTGGGCTTCCTGCAGGTAATGGCTGGGCGAAGAGTTTTCAGGCAGATCCATTTTAGCCATCTCCAGGTTGGCAAAGATGCCGGTTAGAAGATTGTTGAAATCATGAGCTATTCCACCGGCAATTGTTCCAAGGCCCTCCAGTCTCTGCATACGCTGGATTTCCAGATTCGCCTTTTTGCGATCAGTGATATCCACAAGTGAGACAATTCTGGTCTCATCGATTACAGCAATATTAACAAGTACATCCAGAAAGTTGCCTTTTTTAGTGATCAGTCGACATTCGTACTGGCAGGAGAAGAACTGTCTTTTTTTGACCGCTCTGCATGATACTTCTGTAATCTTTCCAGATCTTCAGCTACTACAAAGTCAGACCATTTTATTTTGCCCATGATCTCTTCCCGGGAGTACTTGCTCAATTCACAGAACACTGCATTGCAGTCCAGTATAGTCCCATCCTTATTAAAAAGACCAGTTGCAGTTCCCTTATTATCGAAGATAGTTCTGAACTTCTCTTCACTTTCTCTTACAGATTCCTCTGCCTGCTTGCGTTGGGAAATATCTCTCCACGAGGAAATAGAGTGGAGTATTTTGCCTGCTTCATCTCTAACTGCGCTTACATTAAGACTTACTTGTAATTTGCTGCCATTTTTCCTTTTAAGAATGAGTTCGTTGTCGGTGACCCTGCCGGTACTTACGTATTGATCAAAGGCCTCATGAGCCCCGTTCAATGCATCAGCATGATACATGTCAAATATGTTTGACCCAATTACTTCATTACGCAAGTAGCCTGTTTTATTAAGCAGGGTTTTGTTGCATCTCAGAATACTGCCATCTGAAGCTGAAACAGAAACATACATATCAGGAGAATTCTCGTACAGAAGTCTGAATCGTTCTTCACTTCTTTTTAGTTCTTCCTCTGTGCGTTTGCGCTGGGTGATTTCAGTCAAAGACCCCAGCATTGCAATAGTTTTTCCGTTTACGACTTCAGGAAATACTCTTACCTCCACCCAGATATTTTTGCCGTCTTTTCTCACCAGTTCCAGCTCATATGGTGGTTGCCGTTCCCCTGTTTCAATTGCTCTTACCGTGTTTTCGAAACCGATCTCATTTATGGGATTGTCGGAGGCAAGCTTCATCCACATTACTTTTATTTCTTCCGGGGTATAGCCTAGCATTTCCTCTACCTGAGGGCTCATGTATGTAAAAACGTGATCTGGTGTATGAGAGTAATACAAGTTTGTACTGCTCTCAAAAATATTTCTCAGTAAATCCTGACTTTTCCGGTAAGCCTTCTCGGTAAGCACTTTTTCAGTGATGTCCTGAAATACACAGTAAGTCTGCTTGAAGCTTTTATCATCATTGTAACCAACACAGCCCTCGAAGCTTATATCCAGATAGTGGCCGTCTTTGTGCCTGATCCTGAACTGAACATCGTGCACAAATCCCCTTTTCTTAAATGCAGGGAAATTGATCTTAAAATGTTTTTTCGATTCTGGGGGAAGAAAGTCTGCGAAATTTTTTCTAATAACCTCTTCCCGCAGGTATCCCAGTGTTTTCAGCCAGGTGGGATTTACATCAAGAAAACAACCATCACAGTCAAGTGACTGATATGAAAGCGGGGCGTTGTCATACATGGCTCGAAATTTCTCTTCTGCTATTCTCAGTGCCTCTTCAGCCTGCTTGCGCTCTGTGATATCTTCAGCAGAACAGACGACAAACTCAACAGAGCCATCTTTCTGAAGGCCGGGAGACAGTGTAATTGCCAGTAACCGATGCTCACCTGAGGAATTCTGAACCAGTTCTTCGGTGTGTATAGTTTTATTTGAAGAGAAGGCTTTTTTGAAGATTTGTTGCCAAGGTAGAAGTATTTCCTCTGGAATTCCACTGAAAGCAATGTCTTCTATGTTTTTCCATTGAATTCGGCATGAGCCTTGTTAACCATGCCATAAGTGTGATCATCGGAGAGGTACCAGACCTGGGTTTGAATACTGTGCAACAGGATGTGCAGTTGCTTTGTGTATGAACCGGGGATTTTCTTCGGATGCTTTGAAGCAGAATTTATTGCAGCTCCATTCATCGTTTTCCTAGTAAGTCAGTAGATTATACTCATTTAAGAATTCAACGCAATTGCCTTTCTGTGAAGATGTTATTCAAACCGGAATATTATTGTCTGGGAATTGGTGTTTAGGGCTGTAA
>JAGLDB010000241.1 GCA_023145935.1 Candidatus Sabulitectum sp.
AATGCAGAAATATTATGAGATCCATCGCAGCGCAGGAAGTAATCTACTATGCGACCAATGAATGCTATACATCATCTCTTACCGAGCTCAATATGGCAGGAGTGAAATCTCCAGATGGTGAAAATTTTAGTATTTCAGCTACTGGAGACAGTTATTCCATTACTTGCCCTTCCGGGCATGGCAGTATTAACGATGGGGTTCCAAGCTGGAGTAATTAACCACTTGATGGATTTAATTGATTGAGATAGCAAATCACGTGTGAGGGGGGATATGAATTCAAGATCACTGACTATTGGAAGAGCGTCTGATAACGATCTGGTTATTTCTGATGGGCATATATCATCCCACCATGCAAGATTACTGCGGGATGGCACATCTCTGATCATTGAGGATCTAAACTCTTCGAACCATGTGTATGTTGACGGATATCAGGTTACTCGGAAGCAGCTCAATGTCGGTGATTCAATTCAGATATCCTATTACTATACCTTAGACTGGAATCACCCTCTGTTGCAGCAGTGGCTCTCTCTGGGCAGTGGTTCGGGTAATCTGCCAGTTCATGTTCCATATTCTTCCGATGGGTATTCGGTGCCCGCACCGGCAGTACAGTGGAAAGGGCCTGGTGACAGCTACTGTTCCAGTTGCGGGGCTGTTGTAGGGAATGGGCTTCGATTCTGCAACAGTTGTGGAGCTGCAGTTGGTAATTCATCAGAATTTGCCGTTCATAAACAACAGAATCAGCCACCTGTAAAGGCTGAAGAAGCTTATGAATCTGCTGCTCATGAACAAGTACGCGCAAAGGGTGAGATACCAGATAGATGTCCAAATTGCGGCTCAACAAATATAAGAAAGATGTCGGTGCACAAGGAAAGCAAGAAAAGCGGTGGATCCGGCTGCAGCAGTTGCCTTCTGCTGATAATTATAGCAATTCTTGCTCCTGGTTTAATAATTGTATTGGGAGTCGGAGGTGCACTTGGTCTTGCAGGTGTATCTATTTTCGTAAAGGAAAACCTGGAGATTGTTATTCCAGTTGTAAGTGTTATTTTAATAGTTTCAATTATGGTCTCTGTTAGCCAATCCAAAACATATGTTTGTGGAAAGTGCGGCAATAAATTTAAGTAAATGTATCTCAATTTGATGTTTTGTTAAAGAATGTTTTAGTGGGGAAATGATAGGTATTTAATGTCAATTGAGTTTACAGAAAATTTGTAGACTAAGGTGTCTCTATCGCGAATGTAATTTTGAAACAATACAAATTGAATTCGGGAAGCCGTGTGTTCATAAGCCACTCTTCCAAAGATGAAGGTCTTGCTGCTGGCGTTGTACAACATCTTTTAAGCCTTGGTGTTTCCTGCTGGATTGCTCCAGGGGACATTCCTCCCGGTGAAGACTGGGCCGAGTCTGTGCTACAGGCAATTGACGGTGCTCTGTGTCTGCTTCTTGTTGCTACAGTTTCATCGTTTCAGTCAGGCCAGGTGCGGCGAGAGATTGAGCGTGCAGCTGATAGGGGCATACCTATTCTGGCTGTGGTGTTCGATGGTGCTGCAATTCCTGACTGGTTGAAGTATCATGTTAATGAAGAGAATTTCTTATTTTTTAACAGGCACGGCATTGCTGATGCTGCACTTCGGGTCATGCTGAAGCTTCAAGAAAATCCTGTTTGTTACTCTGATGTTCTACGTGCAGGCAATTTTTTTGAGAGTACTGACTTTCCGGAGCATTTACAGAAGGTGAAGGGCGAGGATTCCCATTGGTTGTTTTCCGGTGAACGGCGCCCAGTATATGTGCTTTGGGTGCGGTTGGGTGATGAGATTTCCATTGGCTCGCAAACATTGATACTTTCGTCAGTGGAGCGTCTTTTTCAAAAAGCTGGTGCTGTGCGAGTTCCTTTAGCTTTTTCCGGAGTTTTATATGTTTTTGATGGTCTTGGAGTGGAAAATTCTCTGGAAACTGTTATTGGATGCGGTATTGCTCTTGAGGGCTATCTAAACAATACAGGGCTGAAATCAGTCGAGAACAGAGTGAATGTGAGTGCCGGGATCGGCCTTTCGGCTGGTGTTGCAGTTTCATCTTCTGTATCTGATCTTATTGATGAGATAAAGGATGCTGTTAATGAGGCTCGGGGTCTGGCAGAAGTCTCTGAGCGTAAGTTGCTTGTGTCGGCAGGTATTCAGAGAAGGTTCGGTTATGCACGCAATTTCATTGAACTTACTTCAAATGTTTTTTGTGTTCAGGAATATGGTGATTCGTCTCAAGAGAGGGGTTTTCACCAGTCGATTGCAATGGTTGGTAGAGAAAACGAGTTATCATTGCTTGTTGCCGCTGCGAAAGAGCTGAACACTGCTGTTTGTGAGCCCGGATTGGGATGTAGTCCTTTAAAAGTGATTGGGATCAGTGGAGGCCGCGGATTAGGTAAAACCCGTCTTGTGAGGGAATTTGCAGAAGAACTTAAACCTGAGGCAGAGATTGCTGTATTTGTCGGACAGGCAAATGACAGCTTCTGGAAACATGATGGACTCTTGGATTCACTGCTAAGAAACATTCAGACCGTTATTAATGAAAGTACTGGTTTTAGCGGAACTGATTCCAGTGGCTCAGCAGGTATTTTTGAGAGGCTTCGCCTTTTGCTGAATCGTGATGAGCATGGTTGCGCAACCGAACCTGCAGTTGGCGAGCTGGATGGCTGGCGAGGTTCCCTGGTGACGCTTCTGAAGTCAGTGGCATTTATCAATCCGATGGTTGTGGTTCTGGAGGATGTGAACAGGGCAGACAGCTCAAGTATTGAAACTCTTCGAACAGTGCTGGGTGCTCACTACATTAATGCAAGAATCTTATTTGTACTTACATACAGTGACTTTGCAGGGGATATGGTAAACCCAATTTCATTTTCCACATTAGATGATGTGAGCTTTCATGAGATGGAACTAAATCCTCTGAATACTGATGATTCAGAAAAACTGATAACATTGCTTCTGCAGCGTGCAGGCAGCAGATCGGTTGATACCGGAGTAATGCAGTTGCTCATTCGGCTTGGCTCCGGGTCTCCACTGTTTCTTAAGCAGCTGGTGGATCATGTTGTTGAACAGAATCTTCTGAACTCTCATAACCGGGAGTTATGCAGGATCGACGAATATGAATTTCTTGCACCGGCAATGGAGGCTGCGG
>JAGLDB010000242.1 GCA_023145935.1 Candidatus Sabulitectum sp.
CCGCTTCCGGCAACAAGCGCAGTGAACTCTGCGAATCCGTCTTCTGAAGCAAGCGGGTAGACAAGAGTCTTTTCCTTTACCGTTCCGGTGTTATTCAATGCTGCTTTCATGACATCGGGCTTCAGTGTTTCAATAACTGCATTGCCCTTGAACTGCGAGAGATCTTCCAGGCGGTCGTGAGCCACCAGTGCCCCTTTGTGTATAAAAGCTGCCCAGTCACATACTTTCTCTACTTCACCAAGCAGGTGACTGTTAAGAACCACAGTGGATCCCTGATCCACCAGCTCAGCAACTGTGCTTCTTACAAGCATTCTTCCAGCTGGATCAAGACCTGATGAAGGTTCATCAAGGAACACCGTATGCGGGGTTCCACAGGTCATAAGAGCTACTGCAATGCGCTGTCTCTGCCCCTTGGACATCTTTCCAAGCTTCCTGTTAAGCAGATCTCCGCATGCCAGATTATCAGCTCTGTGGACAAAATCCATCTCTCTGCCCTCATTCCGAACTCTTTCCAGCTGACGGTACATCTGAAGTGGGGTGGCCCATTTAGGGAAAGATATCCGTTCTGGAAGAAACCTGACTCCAACCCTCGATCGTGGGTCGGAGGGAGGAAGGCCATACAAACTAATGTTTCCCGTATCGGGAACGGCCAGCCCAAGTACCGCACGCATCAGTGTTGTTTTACCGGCACCGTTTGCACCGAGAATTGCTAGAGATTGACCCTTTGCTATTTCGATACTGAAATTTTCTGCAAGTGCTACGGTTTTCCCAAAATGCTTGGAAATACTGTCAATGCTTATTGCTGCGTTCGTCATATCCTATATTACCTCCTGTATTCAATTAGGAGGAATATTTGACTAAACGCATGCGTAGCGCAAGGACTATCGCCTTACTTGTAGTAGGAGCGCTAGTTACATTTTATCTTCTGTCGCGTTCTGGGTCAATGGAATCCACAGTGACCAATATATTCACAGCTCTCGGCAAGGCGGATTCACTGTGGTTTCTGATCTCTCTGGCATTGTTTTCTGTTACACAGCTGATAAGAGCCTGGAGGTGGCAGATCCTCTCATGGGATCACAGAATAGAGATCAAACAGTCTCTTCCTCTTACAGCTGTACATGTGGGTCTTGGCCATCTTCTTCCAATGCGTCTTTCTGATGTGGCTCTTGTGGGGCTTTTCAGGAAGTATGCTGCTCTTCCTCTGGGAAACGGCGCAGCTACCGTTATGCTTGCCAAGATAATGGATGTGGTTGCAATGGGCTTTGTTGTTGCATGTAGCTTTATTGCAGGTCTCACAGGTCCAGTAGTTTATGTGGCCGCTGCTGCTTCTGTTCTCGGTCTTTTGTCGCTTTTCTTTCTTCCACTTATTCTTTCGTTTTTTGTAAAGCCAATAAGGGCGGTTTTCGGTTCGGGAAGGTTTTCTGAGATCTGGGATGAACTGGCAGAGGCAACGACTATTACGCCTGAACGAAGACCGCGGGTTATCAGGGCGATGATACTGAGTATTGTCGGATGGACAGTTAAGCTTTTCATGTTTTATGCATTGCTTCGCGCGGTTGGTGTGTCCGGACTTCCCATGTGGCAGATCTTTACTGCCAGCGCAATAACTGATCTGACCATGGCTCTTCCTGTACACGGACTTATGAGTATGGGAACAGTAGAAGCGGGCTGGGTTGCCGGATTCGCCCTTGCAGGTGTTTCAGGAACACTGCCGGGAGGGCTTTCGGTTATTGAAGCAGGGTTCAGTGTACACCTGCTCTGGCTTTCCATGGCTGTATTGCTGATGTTATGCGGAACTGCGGCTCTGCTGCTTTCTGGAAGAAAGGGAAAGAAAAATTAAAACCGTTATAGTGGGAGCCGGGCTTTCCGGGCTTACCCTGGCAGAACGAATCTTATCATCTGATGCCAAAGAACAGATAACGATCCTGGAGAGGGAAGTTGCACCTGGAGGTCTTGCAAGAAGTTTCCATGTTGACGGATTTGATTTTGATATTGGCCCGCACCGCTTCCATACTTTCAACACAGAGGTAGATTCGTATCTCCGGGAGATCCTCGCCGATTGTTTTGTTCAGATCAGCCGTAAAAGCAGTGTTCATATGGCAGGCAGATACAGAAACTGGCCACTGACCCTTGCTTCTGTCATGGGCCTTCCTTTTTCTGTGCTCTGGAAAAGCTTTCTTGACCTATTCAACAAACCGGATATACCTGAGGTTAAGAGCTTTGCAGACTTCATTCGATCAAGATACGGAGATAATCTTTACAATTTCTTCTTCTCGGGATATACAAGGAAATTCACTGGGATAGATGCTGAGAGTCTTCATGTGGACTGGGCTCAGGCCGGAGTGAACAGAGCAGTTATAGACAATAGAGTGAAAGCAGATTCATTGCTGTCACTTGTTAAAGGAATGCTGCTTCCGAAGCCTGTAGAGACCCAATTCTATTATCCAGCAACAGGTGGAATTCAAACATTCTGTGATCTCCAGTGCAAGCGGATTGAAACTCGTGGAGGAATTCTTCGCTACTCCACTGCTGCAAAGGGGCTTAAGGAAGAAAATGGTGCTGTGTCAGGTGTAGAACTGGAAAGTGGTGAGATCATCCCTGCAGACAGAGTATTCTGGACTGCTCCTATCACCCTCCTTTATCCAGAAACAGAGCTTACATTTATCAATACGCTAATTGCCAATGTAGCAATAAGATCAGAGATCCCAAGGAACGATTATCAGTGGTGCTATTTCGGCCATGAGGATCTGATCTTCAGCAGACTCACCGTTCCGCGGAATTTCAGGGCGGATTGTGTTCCTTCAGGAAGAGACAGCGTAATCGCCGAGATCACCTGTAAGTCAGACACCGACTTCTGGAAGGATCCAGAGATCATTCGTGAACGACTCCTTAAAGATCTGAAAAGCGTTGGAGCCATAAAGGGTGATGATGTAATGTTCATCGACTGGCAGAAAATTCCGGAGACTTATCCGGTGTATACTCTTGACTACAAGGAAAAACTTGCATCAATCAAGGTTCCTGAAGGGCTTTTCCTTACTGGAAGATCCGGTTCATTCTGGTACAACAACATGGATCATTCCATCGATCAGGCTCTTTCCATAGTGAAGGGATCAGAGTTCAAGCAGGACTTCTGGAACGA
>JAGLDB010000243.1 GCA_023145935.1 Candidatus Sabulitectum sp.
TTATCAATCAAGACAACCGGAAAAAAATGCATGTATTGAGATATATGATCAGAAAATGGACTTGGAAATTAAATCAAACGGAGGTAATGGAACTCATTTATAAAAATACACTATAGTATCATAGAGGATAGTGGGGATATATACGGGAGAAAGTTCAGTAAAATTGGTATAGGTAGATAAAGCTCTGGAAACACCTGTTGAATACAATTAGAGAAGGGTAGTATGAGTATGAGAGTAGTTCTTTTTCTTTTGATCTTTCTGATCCCGTTGGCTGCTAGCGCTTCTTCCGGTGTGATTGCCGGTCTTGTTGAGGCAGATAATGGCGAACCGCTGGTCGGTGCAACTGTTGTAATAGAAGGAACGCCATTCGGAGCAATGACCTCTGCCCGGGGGGAATATGTAATTGCTGGTCTTGCCCCGGGAACATATACTGTACAGGCCCGAATGGTTGGAAGGGCAACCGCAATAGTTGAGATGGTGGTAGTTGAGGCCGACAACGTCAGTCGCGTTGACTTTGAGCTTCAGGAAGATGCCACAGGGTCAACAGTTATTCTTGTTACGCAGTCGCGAACAACTATTTTAAGAGATATTCCAGCTACTGCTTTCCAGCTTGATCTTTCTGAGATGCGAACAATGACATCCACCACAATTGTGGACATGATAGCGACGCAACCGGGGGTGGTGCAGCAGGATGGGGAACTGCATGTTCGCGGTGGCAGAGCCGGTGAGGTCGATTATGTGCTTGACGGTATTTCACTGCGCTCTCCAATGGACAACAGATTTAATTTCGATATTCCAGTCTCGGCAGTGTCTAATGCCACTCTTATGACCGGAGGATTAAGCATAGAGTACGGGAATACCCTCTCTGGAATAGTAGATCTTATCGGTAAAGAAGGAGGTGACTCTTTCAGAGGCACTATTTCCGGCCGGATGGGGGACGCAACATCAACAATGATCTCTTCAGGAGAACAGGTATTTACTGAGAGTATTGATGTGGATCTGTGCAGGAAAGACCTGAGCAGCGGGGAAATTACACTTTCCGGTCCTGAACCCATTACAGAAAATCTTTTACCGGCCCTTGGCATTGAACTTCCAGGCGAAGTTACAATCAGCGCCACCGGGCAGTTTTCTGCAAGCGGGGAAAACAATCTGGATACCAGAGACAACTGGTCCTACAACTGGCTGAATGACGCTTCTGGAATGGTAAAGCTGTCATACAGGCCTGTGGCAAGGACTATTTTTTCGCTGAATGCAGTGGGATCGTACAGGGAGCATGGATGGAATCAGTGGGCCTGGTCTAGATACGGCCAGGTGGGAATTGTTGAAGGTCATATGTATCCTCCGGGAAGTCAGGACTATGCCCTGCCTGTAATGTTCAGCGAGACTGGTGGTCTGATTCTTAATATGTCGCACTTGATAGGCGACAAGACAAATCTGAAAGTTACCATAGGAATTGTGAAATTTCAGAACTGGAACAGAATTTACGATCCCGAGGGAGGCTTTGTAGGTGAGGGAACAAACCCATTGTTCTGGATGACTCAATACACGCCACCCCAGCTTTTCGAAAGTCAACTGGGTTTCTTTTACGATGGTGTTCACCAGAATGTCTGGCATGATTCAAAGGCAATGGTAACTACTGCAAACATAGGCCTTGATATGAACCCCAATCCCAGGGCCAGAATGAAAGTCGGTGTATCGGGTAAGTATTACGATCTGTATCAGTACAACGCCTATTTCCTTGCCCCGGGCAATGCTTATCTTTCCCTGTGGAACGCTTATCCTTATTCCATTGCCGGGTACGCACAGGCAAGCTACCGGTTCACTGGGGGATCAATAACAACTGCCGGCGTCCGCGCTGATTACTTCAATTCCAATACAACTGTATTTGATCTGGAATCCGGCGGCGGAGTACCTGTTGAGGCAAAAGTACATATCAGTCCCAGATTCAGTTTCTCGGTTCCATTCAGCGAGAGATCTATTTTCTTTACTACTTACGGTCATTACTTCCAGATGCCTCCTATGAACAGCCTGTACCTTCAGACTACATACAACATGGGTGCGGAACGGGTAATTGCCGGGAACCCTGATCTTGATCCAGAACTTACACAGCTTTTTGAAGTTGGGATCCGCCAGGAACTGGATCAATTCTCTGACTTGGCTATCTCGTTCTACAACAAAGATATAACCGGGTTGGTAAGCACAGAGAACCATCAGGAAAGTACCAGTTATGTTTTCACAAATGATAACAGTCACGGGAATGTCAGAGGCATTGAGACCAGCTTGTCAAGGGCACCTGGAAGCAATGTATCAGGCCAGCTTTTCTATACCTTTTCTATTGCAAAGGGAAAGTATTCATCAATGCTGGAGTTGTACAACAATGCACAACAGGGTGTTTACTACATCTCCAGAGAGGAGAATTATCTGGACTGGGATCAGGCTCACCAGGCTGGAACAACTCTGGGATACACCTTTTTCGAATCTGAAGGGCCGGAACTGGCAGGCATGCACCCGATTGAAAATACTTCAATCGCTGCTTCATGGAAATACGGCAGTGGAACACCCTACTCTCTCCCGCCAACTGAAAGCACTCTGCATGAGACAAACTCCGAGAGAAGACCTTACACAATGCAGACCGACCTAACCGTATCCAGAGGTTTTGATCTTGGTATTGGAGAAGTCAAGTTTATGGCAGGAGTCTTCAATATTTTCAACAGAGATAATATCACTCATATCTATGATACATCTCTCTTCCACACCACTGGAGATCCAACGGGAGAAATGGGTAACCCAAGGGCATGGTCACCTGTAAGACACTTCCTTTTTTCGGCGGTTGTGTCATGGTAGGGAGCAAGAAAAGAAGAATTACAGCAATATCGGCAGTATTGTTTGCAGCAGTAATCTGTTCAATTCTTTTTGCAAGCTGTACCAATCTTACTGAATATGAAATGGCATTCAAGGCTGGGCTTCATGTTATTGCACCGGAGGACTTCACCGTTATCAGTACCATATCGGATATGCCAGGAGCCAGAAGCCTGATGATATATCCCGGGAACATCTTCGTTGCATCCACCGAGGGGCTGATCTACCGGTACGATTCAGAAACCCTTGAGCTGGTGGAGGCATATCAGGTCGCTTT
>JAGLDB010000244.1 GCA_023145935.1 Candidatus Sabulitectum sp.
CTTCTTTTCGGCATTCAGGATGCTGCGTACATGGCCCAGAACATGGTTACAGCATCAGAGAGTCTCGGTATGGGGAGTTGCTACATAGGAGCTGCACCCTACATGGCAGAAAAACTCAGGCAGGATTGTAACATTCCTGATCATGTGTTTCCACTTGTGATTCTGACAATGGGATTTCCCGCTGAGGACCCGCCTGTGCGTCCAAGATACCCAATGGAATTTCATCTTTTTGAAGAAAAATACCAGGAATTGACAGATGAAATGATTGAGAATGCAATGACGGTTATGGATCAGGGCTACCTTGCACAGAACTACTACAGGAATGCCGGGTTCATGATTCCCATTTCTGAGAAGGCAAAAGAGGAGAAATTCACTTTTGACAACTACAGTTGGACAGAGCATATCTCTCGCAAGATGGCTCTATGGGGTACAGATCCTGAAGAGCTTGGTAAATTGCTGAGAATTTGCGAGCTGGGAGTGGATGAGCCTGCTCCTGAAGGTTGACATCCGTCTGCATCTTCATAAATTGCACAGTTAAGACTTATATACTGTGACACAGGGGGGGGAAGACTTCAATGGGTACGCCCAGTAAAACTAGAAACATCGGCATATTTGCACACATAGATGCAGGCAAGACCACGGTAACAGAGAGAATCCTTTTTTACACCGGACGCACGCATCGTATGGGTGATGTGGATCATGGTACAACTGTGATGGACTGGATGCCCCAGGAGCGGGAGCGGGGGATCACTATTGTCTCTGCGGCAACCAGCTGTGAATGGAAGAGCACAAGAATCAACATCATTGATACACCGGGGCATGTGGATTTTACTGCAGAGGTGGAGCGTTCGCTGCGGGTGCTTGATGGAGGGGTTGGCGTATTTTGTGCAGTAGGCGGAGTAGAGCCGCAAACGGAAACTGTCTGGCGCCAGGCTCAAAAGTATTCTGTACCGGCTCTTGCTTTTGTTAACAAGCTGGACAGGCAGGGAGCAGACTTTCATCGTGTACTTCAGATGATGAAAGACATTCTGGGAGAAACCCCGCTGCCGGTAATGCTGCCAGTTGGCCAGGGAAGTGATTTCAAAGGAGTTATTGATGTTCTGGAGCAGAAAGCCCTGTACTTTGACCTGGAATCACTTGGAACAAAGTATTCTACAGAGGAGATCCCCGAGGAACTTCAGGATGAGGCAACAGCTGCGCTGGAAAAGATCAAAGAAACTGTCGCAGAGCTGGATGACGGTGCCATGGAACGGTACTTTGCCGGGAAACTTGAAAATGAAGAGATCATTTCCCTGATAAGAAAAGGAACAATTGCGGGAGTGTTCATACCGGTTCTATGCGGTGCCGCTCTGAGAAATATTGGATTGCAGAAACTGCTTGACGCAATTGTTCAGTGGCTGCCTGCCCCGGAAGAACTGCCTTCAGTTACAGGAATTAAACCAAATGGCAAAGAAGAGACCAGGGAAAGAACCAGCAGTGAACCCTTTACTGCTCTGGTTTTCAAAATACAGACAGATGTTCATCTTGGACGCCTGGCATATCTCAGGGTTTATTCAGGAACTGCGAAAGACGGTCAACCTGTTTTCAACAACAGAACCGGAAAGAAAGAAAGACTTACAAGACTTGTTATGATGCATGCTGACAAGAGAATCCACCTGGATGGTATTTCGGAGGGGGATATCGCAGCAGCAGGAATGAAGAACGCAGCCACTGGAGATACCCTGACCGAACTGGGTAAACCGCTCACTCTGGAAACAATTCATTTTGTTGATCCTGTTATGGAAATGGCAATTGAACCTGCAAGCATAAGCGATGAAAAGAAACTGGAAGATGCTCTTAACGAGTTGACAAGCGAAGATCCCAGCCTGAAGGTAGGAGTAGACAGAGAAACAGGTCAGACTTTGATCCGGGGCATGGGTGAACTTCATCTTGAGATAGTTGTTGATAGAATGAAGCGGGAGAAAAAACTCGATGTTCGTACCGGCAGACCCCAGGTATCATACCGGGAAAGTGTTTCTTCCACCGGCAGGGGCGAAGATTCCTTTGAAAGGCTTATTGCCGGTAAAGGTAACTTCGGCAACGCCTGTGTTGAGGTTCGTCCCTTCCATTCCGGTGTGAAATTTTCCTCAGAGGCAGACAACCTCTCAAATCAGTTTCTTGACGCTGTAAAGAATGGAGTAATGGGATCAGTTAGTGCAGGTGTTCTTGCAGGATATCCTCTGGATGGCGTTGAAATTGTTCTGGTAAGCGCAAAGGTGCATGAGACAGATTCTACAGAACTGGGTTACAGTTCTTCTGCGGCAATTGCTCTTAGAAAAGCTCTGCAGAATGCGTCACCTGTTATCAGAGAGCCTATCATGAAAGTTGATATTGTCACTCCGGCAGACTACATGGGTGATGTTATTGGTGATGTGAATTCCAGACGGGGAACTGTGGTTTCTATAGACAGCCGCGGTGAAGCCCAGGCAATTGTTGCAAACATTCCCCTGGCGGAGCTGTTCGGGTATACAAGTACCTTGAGAAGTCTTTCCCAGGGAAGGGCAGGTTACACCATGCAGTTCAGCGAATACTCACAGGTGCCTCTTAATGTGCAGAAGAAGCTGCTGGACAAGATGGGTATCAAGTACTGACATAAAGGCTTTCAGGGTATCCATAAATAGGCGTATACTGTGTAGCTGGGGTTTGCCTCACGGTTTCTTCACGCTGCATGGAGGTGTTGAGGTTTTTTGTAACCACGCCAAAGCTTGCTGCGCCAGAGATCAGCACCAGTTTAGCAGGTGTTGTGGAATGACCATAGATCGTCCTTTCATTAATTAACAAGAAGGCTTTGCTTGCTGCTGCCGGGAGGCTTCGTCCCGGGAATCTCTGGCTGAGCTGTTCAATAAGGCAGGGGCTTTATTTGATTCCATGATTCAGGTAACCGAGTATTCTGCCGGCTAGCTGTAAGCAGCGAGCCGACAATTATTCAGTATTTTCGAGGTCAGTTAGTTTACAAAGAATAGAGAGTTTTCATCTCTTTCACTCGGTCCCGTAATCGATGACTTGGAGCCATAACGAACCGGCATTGCTGGTGCCCCATAACTGTGCACGC
>JAGLDB010000245.1 GCA_023145935.1 Candidatus Sabulitectum sp.
AACCATTGATTGTACCGACTCCGTTAAACTCGGACAAAAGTAAATCACATGGAGTATGATTAATAGATAAATACAAGTCAATAGTGAATGGTCATAATAAAATGTAAGCAGATGTATACATAGCATGGTGATTCTCGTGGTTTACCTGAGTCAGCTAAACTGGTGATTTGCTATGTATGGAATTTTATGAGTTTCAACAGATATTGGACTGAAGTAAGCTGGTATTTCTTTCTGCTTTTTTTCTTCTGGTACGGGAATTGTAAACCTGTTAATACCTATTAGTTGACAATTTGCTTTTGCCGGTTCATTTTCCCGGCGTATTAGGTTCCCCTTTTCAGGAGGTTTGAATGCCATCTTCGGCTGCGGTTGTAGAGATATTGAAAAGTGCTGATACCTTTGTTTCCGGTGAAGAGATTGCAGGCACTCTTGGTGTTAGCAGAGCTTCTGTCTGGAAGCGGATCAAGGGTCTTCGAGATATGGGGTTTGATATTACAGCTTCCACAAACCTTGGTTATCGTCTTGTTTCCGTTCCTGATATACCGTCGGGCGAAGTACTTTCCACCATGCTTAATACATCAGTTATAGGAAAAACCATTGAATACTATCCTGAAATCGCATCAACAAACGATAGAGCAATGATGCTGGGTGATTCCAGCGCTGTGTCAGGTACTGTGATAACTGCTGACAGGCAGACTGCAGGGAAAGCCAGGAATGGTGGAACCTGGTCAAGCCCTTCTGGAAAAAATCTGTACCTTTCAATTCTTCTTCGGCCTGAAGTGGAACTTGCCAGGGCAGGTGAAGTGGCAGAGCTGGCCCTGAAGTCACTTGAGCTGAGCGCACTGGGGTATTTTCCGCAACAGGTATTTGTGGCGAAAAGCTATGGTCTGTTTGTTAATGAAAAGAAGCTTGGCGGGATTTTGTGTGAGGTGCGGGGTGAGATAGGTAATATCTATTACATGGCAGTTGGGGCAGGTTTGAATGTATCACATTATGAATCTGACTCCTGTGCTGAATCTCTTTTCTCTCTGACTGGAAAGATGCTTTCCCGGGCAGAGCTTACAGTATCATTTCTTGAGAACTTTGAAAAACTCTATCTGAACTGGAAAGACAATGAATAGACAGAAGGCACTTGATATTCTCACAGATCTTCCGTTGACTGAGGTTGAGGATATGTGCAGCAGTTTGCGCTCTACCCGGTTTGGAAACAAGGTAGATCTGTGTGCCATAGTTAATGCAAAAAATGGAGCTTGTTCAGAAGATTGTGCATTCTGCGCCCAGTCAGGTAATCAGGGTGAGCCCATGATGGGGCTGGATGAATTGATTGATACGCATCATTCAAACTCAGACGCCGGAATTCACCGATTTTCTACAGTGACCAGTGGAAGAGGGCTTTCCGGTGAAGAGTTTCAGCGGATTTGTGATGCAGCATCTGCAGGAAGTGGCTACTGCCCGTTGTGCGCCTCTCTGGGAATTCTTGGATTCAGGGAATTGAAGCTGTTGCATGCTGCAGGAGTATCTCGCTACCATCACAATCTGGAAACATCTTCAGCATTTTTCCCCTCTGTATGCACAACACACACCTGGGATGAGAGAGTGATGACCGTTCGCAGAGCAAAACTTGCAGGAATGTCAGTTTGCTCAGGTGGAATAATCGGCATGGGAGAATCGGATGAAGACAGAATCGACCTTGCATTCTCGCTGCTTGAACTGGAAGTCGATTCCATTGCTTTGAACTTCTTCGTACCTGTTGAAGGAGTGTCTATTACAGGTGAAGATATTCCAACCGAAGAACTATTGCGGATAATCGGAATGTTTAGAATGGTGAATCCTTCTGCAGAACTAAGAATCTGTGCCGGTAGAGACAGGCTTGATATAATGAGTAAAAAGATGTTTTCATTTGGTGCTACCGGAATCATGACAGGAACTCTGCTTACAACTGAAGGTAGCCAATATGAAGAAGATCTTGATCTGATTCAAAGAGCGGGATACAGGGTATGAGTTTTGAAGCAGCCAGACTTGACGAGCTTAAGAACCTGGGGCTGCTTAGGGAGTTGAAACTGCGAGACAGAGATCTGATGAATTTCTCTACGAATAATTATTTGAACCTGTCATCTCACCAGCTTGTCAAGGAAAGAGCAATTGAGGCTATCAGGAACTGGGGAACTGGTGCAGGCGGCTCCAGGCTTATGGCTGGAAATTTATCTCTGCACCATGAGCTGGAGAGAAAACTTGCAGAACTTACCGGTATGGAAAGTGCTTTGATATTTGGCAGTGGTTTCCTTACCAATCTGGGAGTGCTGACAGCTCTTGCAGATCGCAACGATGTGATCTTCTCCGACAGGTTGAACCATGCAAGCCTTGTTGACGGAGCAATCGCATCACGGGCAGAAGTACGGCGGTACAGACACTGCGATGTTGAACATCTTGCAGATCTAATAAGATCTTGCGGTTCAGTCGGTAAAAAAATTATTGTAACCGACTCCGTATTCAGTATGGATGGAGACATAGCTCCACTGCTTGACATTCATGAACTGGCGGTTGCTGAGGGCTGTCTGCTGGTGGTGGATGAAGCCCATGCGATTGGAGTTTTCGGTTCCGGTGGCGGTGTATGCAGAAGTCTTTCCATCCGCCCTGATGTGATCACAGGTACTTTAAGCAAGGCACTGGGTGGTTACGGTGGTTTTGCATCCTGCTCTGCGAGCTTGAGATCTTTCTTTGTAAACAAGTCCAGAAGTTTTGTCTATACGACCGGTCTGCCTCCAGCTTCAATTGGCGCGGCACTGGGGGCACTGGAAGTAATTGATTCTTCCGCTGATATGGGTAAAACTCTTCTGGAAAATGCTGCGTTCTTCAGAGACAGCTTAAATGGAATGGATTTTGATACCTGTGGATCTGCCTCGCAGATCATCCCAGTGATTACAGGAGACAACTCAAGCGCTGTTTCCTTTTCGAAACATCTTGAAGATGCAGGAATTCTTGCTGTTGCCATCAGACCTCCAACAGTTCCAGAGGGATCTGCACGATTGCGTTTTTCCCTA